>JBJTKE010000667.1:0-2750 GCA_046096285.1 Chloroflexota bacterium | reverse complement strand
ATCCTGTACGGCACCCGGCTTTCGCTCGGCGTCGCGTTCATCGTGACCGTGATCTCGGCGAGTCTCGGGTGCGCCCTCGGGCTCGCCGCCGGCTTTCTCGGCGGACGGACCGATTCGGTCATCGGCAGCCTGACCGACCTGCTGTTCGGCGTGCCGACCGTGCTCCTCGCGTTGTTCACCGCGACGATCATCGGGCCGGGCCTGCAGACCGTGCTCGTCGCCCTCAGCATCGTCTACGTGCCCCAGTTCGCGCGCGTGCTGCGGGGCGCCGCCATCTCGGTGTCCGGGCTGGAGTACGTGACCGCGGCCAGGGCGCTCGGCGCGAGCCAGTCGCGGATCGCCATTCGCCACGTGCTGCCGAACTGCCTCTCCCCGATGATCGTCCAGATTTCCGTGGTCATGTCGCTGGTCATCCTCGACGAGGCGGCGCTGAGCTTCATCGGCGTCGGCACCCAGCCGCCGACCCCGAGCTGGGGCCTGATCATCCGCCAGGGACTGGATTACATCAGCCGGTCGGCCTATCCGGCGGTGATCGCCGGGGACGCCATCAGCATCGCGGTTCTCGCCTTCAACCTGCTGGCCGATGGCCTGCGCGATTTCCTCGACCCACGGCTCCGGGGACGCTGACCGGGCGGCGTCGGTCCCCACCACCCCGAAAGGACGTTCGCATGCTTCACACGGGACTCGTCGGCGCCGGCATGTGGGGAAGGACCCATGCCTTGGCGTACCACACTCACCCCGGCGCCAGGCTCATGGCCGTGTGCGATGTCGACGAGGCGAGGGCGCGCGCGCTCGCCGCGGAGTTCGGCATCCCGCGGGTCTACGCCAGCGCGGAGGACCTCGCGGCCGACCCGGACATCCACGCGGTGTCCGTCGCCACGCCGGACTTCGCCCACGTCGCCCCGGCCCTCGCGGTCATCCGGGAACGCAAGCCCCTGCTGGTGGAAAAGCCGCTCGCCACCACCGTCGAGGACGCGCTCGCGATCGCCGGAGCCGCGGAGGCCGCCGGCATCCTGGCCATGGTGGATTTCCACAACCGGTTCAACGTCCAGTTCGACACCGCGAAAAAGCGCATCGGGGACGGGCCGATCGGCGCCGTCCGTCACCTCTACGTCCGCCACAACGTCACCCGGGCATTTCCCCTGGACATGCTCCGCTGGCGGGATCGCTCCTCGGCGCTGTGGTTCATCGGCAGCCATTCGGCGGACCTCGCCCGGTGGCTGGTCGGCGACGAGGTCGCCGAGGTCTACGCGGTCAGCACCCGCGGCATCCTTGATGCCGAGGGCGCGGACACGACCGACACCTGGGCCTCGACCCTGCGGTTTCGCGGCGGCGCGGTGGCGGTGCTCGAGAACAGCTGGGCGCTGCCGCGCAACGTTCCCGGCTGGGGCGATTTCCGGACCGAGATCATCGGCGAGCACGGCGTCAACTACACGCACCTCCAGGCGCCTGAGGTGAACGAGCTCTATACGGAACGGGAGCACCAGCGAAACGATTTTCTCCTGCAGCTCGACATCCAGGGCCGGCAGTTCGGGTTCACGTTGCAGAGCATCCAGTACTTCGCGGACTGCGTCATCGCGGACCGGGTTCCGTTCATCTCGTTGCGGGACGGCGTGCAGAACACCCGGATCCTCTGCGCGCTCGAGGAGTCGGCGCGAGCGGGGCGGCCGGTGTCGCTCGCCGGCGACCCCGGCGACGCTTCCGGAGCCCGATCATGATGCGGGCGGCCGTCTTCGTCCAACCGGGGAACCTGGAGCTGGCCACCCTGCCCGAACCGGTTCCCGGACCGGGCGAGGTCGTCCTGCAGGTGGAGGCCGCCGGTCTCTGCGGCTCCGACGTCCACGCCTTCGAGGGATCGTTCCCGGCGCCGTTCCCCTTCGTTCCGGGGCACGAGGTCGTGGGGACCATCCGGGAACTCGGGCCGGGGGTCGACCCGGGCCTGCTTCACCGCCGGGCCGGCGTTCACCCGCTCCTTCCCTGCAGCGCCTGCGACGGCTGCGCCGCCGGCAGGATCAACTACTGCCGGGATCTCAGCATCTACGGGGGGAATCTGCCCGGCGGGTTCGCCGAGCGGATGACCGTCCGCGTCTCCCGGCTCCTGCCCGTGCCGGACGGGCTGCCGGCGGAGGAAGCCGCGTTTGCCGAGCCGCTCGCCTGCGTCCTTCACGGCCTCGGCCGCATCGGGGTCGAGCGGGACGATCGCGTCATCATCTTCGGGGCCGGATCGATCGGGCTGCTGATGCTCCAGGCCGTTCGCGCCCTTGGCGCCCGCGAGGTGCATGTCACGGATCTCGTCCCGGCGAAACTGGACCTGGCGGCCGGTCTCGGCGGCGTGCCCTGCCCGGATCCATCCGTCGCCGCGGCTCCTTTCGACCTCGTGATCGACGCCACCGGGAATCCCTCGGTGGTGCGCACCCTGACCACCTTCGTGCGGGACGCCGGGCGCATCCTGCTCTTCGGCGTCTGTCCGCCCGAGGCGACGATCGAGTTCAGCCCCTTCGAACTCTTCCGCCGCGAGCTCACGATCGCGGGATGTTTCAGCCTCGTCGACGAACTGGAGCCGGCGCTGGCGTTGCTGGCGGACGGGCAGGTGAGGGTGACCCCGCTGGTCAGCGAACGCACCGGCCTCGATGGCCTCGCAACGGCCCTCGGGCGCCACGGTCACGGCGGGACGAGATCCGTGACATGCACCTCGCGGGCGCCAAGGGCGCGAACGGCCTGGAGCATCAGCAGCCCGATCGATCCGGCCC
>JBJTKE010000666.1:0-2152 GCA_046096285.1 Chloroflexota bacterium | reverse complement strand
GTCCTCCGCTGCGCCGGCAAGACCGACCGACGCCACCAGCGCTCCACCGATGCCGGACACCACTGACCTGCGGTTTCGCTCCTCGGCGAGCCTCCGCACCAGTTCGTCGAATCGTTCCTTGTCCATCTTCTACCCCTGCAGGATCCGCAACCCGTCTCGGACCTCCTGTCCGTCGTCGGGAATCCATTTCATAGTATGTGAGTTGGGAGAATAGCGCAAGTGCATCTGGTCAAGTGGGCGAGAGCGCCGGCTTGCGGGAACCCGAGAACCACCGGGCCGCCTCCCGCAGGTCGGCCAGATCCGCCGGGAGCGCTCCCTCGCTCAGCGAGGGCGAGACGGCGGCGGTCACTGTCGTCTCTTGCGCAAGATCGGGCGCCGCGCCGGCAACAACCGGCGCGGCGCCCGGAGGGCCCGGACCTCCGGGCCTGACGCCCCTGAATGCCGGGGCTACGGGCAGGCGAGGTCCCAGATTTTCACGAAGGTGACGTCGCCTCCCCCGTTCTGGGTGACGTAGACCGTCCTGCCGTCTGCCGCGACCGCAAGATCCTGCGGACTCGAGAACTCGTCAGGTCCACTGCCGATCGAGCCGAAGGTGGTGACCAGGGACCAGGACGTGCTTCCGGTGTTCGGGCGGGACCACACGGCCACCCGGTCGTTGCCGTAGAGTGGCAGGGGAGCCGCCCCGCCGTCGACGATCCAGGCGCGGAGCCCGTCCGGCGAAACCGCGACGCCGCGGGGGTCGGTGAACTGGTCCGGCTTGTTGCCGAGCGAGCCGAAGGTGGTCTGGTTGGTCCATGCGGTGCTGGCGGCGTCGGGCCGGATCCAGACCGAGATGCGCTGGTTGCCGTTGTCCGCGACCCAGGCGGTGCGGGTGTCCGAGGAAACCGCGACGCCGACGGGGTCCTTGAGTTGGCTGGCTCCGGAGCCAACGGTCCCGAAGGTGGTGACGTTGGACCAGACGGTGCTGGCGGCATCGGGCCGGGTCCAGACCGAGATCCGGTTGTTCCCGGGATCGGCGACCCACACGGTGAGGCCGTTGGGAGCCGCGGCAATGCCGAGGGTGTCGAGGAACTGGCCGGGGCCGCTGCCCGGCGTGCCGAACGCGGTCTGGAAGGTCCAGGCGGTGCTGGCGGCGTCGGGCCGGGTCCAGATCGAGACCTGGGAGGGACGCATGGTCGAGGACTCCCGAGGGTCTTTCTCGTCGGCGACCCAGGCGGTGAGGCCGTCGGTGGACAGGGCGACGCCGCGCGGCTTCTGGAACTGGTTGACGGCCGTGCCGAAGACGCCGAAGGTGGTCTGGAAGGCCCAGGCGGTGCTGCCGCGGGTCGGCCGGGTCCAGACCGAAACGCGGTGGTTGCTGCCGTCGGCGATCAGCATGGTCAACTCGTCGGTCGACAGCGCGATGCCATCGACGTACCGGAATTGCGACGGCCCGCGTCCTGCCTCGCCGAACTCCCACTCCTGTTTCCAGGCCCCCGCCGAGCAGGTCTTGCCGCAGCAGAGGGGGGTTTTGCCGGAGCAGGCGCGGCAAGCAACGCCGTTGTTGCCGCAGGACTGCTCGGAGCCGCCGGGCTTGCAGTCGTCGCCGTCGCAGCAGCCGTCGGCGCAGGAGCGGGGGGAGCAGGTGGCGGAGATGGGGCGGCAGCGGCCGGAGGCGCAGATCTCGTCCTTGCCGCAGGTCTGGCAGGCCGCGCCGTTGTTGCCGCAGGCGTCGTGGGAGGCGCCGGGCTTGCAGGTCTTGCCGGCGCAGCAGCCGCCGGGGCAGGAGGAGCGGTCGCAGCGGGCATCGCTGCCGGAGCAGACTCCCGCGCGGCAGGTGGTTGCGCCGGTGCAGGCGGCGCAGGCGGCTCCTCCCGTGCCGCAGGCGGCGCTGGCGGAGCCGGGCTGGCAGGTGGTTCCGTCGCAGCAGCCGGCGGGGCAGGAGACGGTGTCGCAGCGCGGCTCGGAGGAGGCGGCGCAGCGGCCTTCGATGCAGGCGAGGCGCTTGCAGCAGTTGAGGGTGGAGGAGCAGGCATCGCCGCGGCGGTGGCAGCGGCAGCGGCCGAGGCCGTCCTTGTTGGAGTTGCCGAGCGCGCGGTCGCAGACGCAGGATCAGCAGTCGGCGTTGGCAAGGCAGATGTTGGCGCGGCGGGAGCGGTCGCCGCAGGGACCC
>JBJTKE010000665.1:0-1904 GCA_046096285.1 Chloroflexota bacterium | reverse complement strand
GCCCCGGAGGCCCTCAGGAGCGTGCGCGGCCCAGCCGTCAAGGAGGGCGGCGATGACCGGCCCGCCATCGGCGCCGCCGCCGACGGACGCGACGAGCAGCGGCGCATTGCCGCAGCCGAGTTCGGCGCGGACCTCGGCGGGCGATCGCCGGGGCGGGGCGGTCATCGCCGCCCTCCTTGACGGCTGGGCCGCGCACGCTCCTGAGGGCCTCCGGGGCTACGTGGTGCTGGGTCCCCTGCTTCCCGAGGCCGAGCGCGAGGCCGCCGTCCGGCGCGCCGCCGATCTGCCCGCCGTCACGCTGCGCGAATTCGACGGCGACTTTCCCGCCGCCGCCGCCGCGGCCGACGTGCTCGTGAGCATGGGCGGGTACAATTCGCTGTGTGAAGCGGCATGGCTCGGCAAACGCGCGGTCGTGGTTCCCCGGCTCCCCGGCCCCGAAGAACAGGTGCTTCGCGCGCGGCGTTTCGAAGGGCAGGGACTGGTGACGACCGTGGACCCCCGGCATCTCTCTCCGCAGTCGCTGTGGAGCGCCATCCTCGAAGAACTCGGCGCCGGCCAAAGCCGGGCGGCGACCCTTCCATTCGGCGGCGACGCCGCCATCGTGGACGCCCTCGTCCGCGCCGCGTCGGAGGCGTGATGGCACGCAGGAAAGCCGCTCCGCCGCCCAGCCCGCTGACAACCGCCACCGTCTGCATCGCCGGGATGCACCGGTCTGGCACCTCCATGATCGCCCGTCTGTTGATGGACGGCGGCCTCTACCTCGGCGACGACGACGAACTCATGCCCGCCGCCGCCGACAATCCGGAGGGGTTCTACGAGCGAACCGATTTCGTTTTCCTGAACGACTCCATCCTCGCCGACCTCGGCGGGGCCTGGGATCTGCCGCCGCAGCCGCCCGCCTCATGGAGCGATGGCCGCTTCGCCCCGTTCCACCAGACCGCGCAATCCCTGATCGCCCGCTTCGCCGACACCCCGCGCTGGGGCTGGAAAGACCCGCGCAACTCCCTCACCGCGCCATTCTGGCGCGATGCGCTCGGTTCGGTCGCCGTCGTCTTCGTGGTGCGAAATCCGCTCGAGGTGGCGCTTTCCCTGCAGAAGCGAAACCATTTCTCGCTCGCGCTCGGCCTGCATCTCTGGTACGCCTACAACCATGCCCTCCGCGAGAGCACCACCCCCGCCGAGCGGCTGATCACCCACTTCGACGCCTACTTCGGCGATCCCGACAAGGAAATCCACCGGTTGCTGACCGGTCTCGGCCTCCCGTGCGGGCCGGACGACCTGCCCCGCCTGCGCCAGACCGCGGCCCCGGGGATGAAGCATCACCGGGTCACTATCAGCCAACTCCAGGAGGCCAACGTCGCCCCGGAGATCATCAATCTCTACGTCGAACTGTGCGAGGAGGCGTGCCACGCCTCGGCACTCGGCGTCTCGGGCCGCGTGCAGGTTCCGGTCTCGAGTTTCCGCCGCGAGACGTGTGCGCCGGGCTTCCTCGGCGGGGTCAGCCGGATCGACCTCTGGCTCTTCGACCTGGAGCAGCGCAACGCCGCGCTCAACGCGGCGCTCGCCGTCCACGAGCAGAGCCGCGCCGAACTCGACGGCAAGATCGTCGAACGCGACGGCATGATCCTCGAGCGCGAGGGCCGCATCGCCGACCGCGACCTCAAACTGCAGGAACGCAACCGCACGGTCAACCGGCTTTCCGGGGAGGTCGCCCAACTCCAGCAGACGGTCTCCGACCAGCACGCCCACATCGAGCAGATCGAGCAGCGGCTCGAGGCCGCCGAGGGCCGAGGCGTGGCCCGCCTCCTCGCACAGTTCGACGTAGAGATTGATGATCTCCGGGGCGACGTTGGCCTGGTCGGCCGAGGTCGGGGCGTAGTAGACCGAGCAGGTGGAGGCGAAGA
>JBJTKE010000664.1:0-12146 GCA_046096285.1 Chloroflexota bacterium | reverse complement strand
GCACCCGCCCTCCGCGCCGGCGCGGAGGGCGGGTGCATCACCTGCTGGCGGGCGGTCGACCCGGCGGCAGGGAGCGGTTGGCGGCCCGGAAGCGCGGCCCGTGAGGCGGCCGTCCTGGCGCCGGGACGGTTGCGAAATCGGCCGGTCTCGACCCCGGGCCACGCTCGTCCGGCATGCGCGGGGTTGCGCCAGTCCGCCCCACCATCACGAAAAGCCCCTCGCCCGCCGCAGCGGGGGAGGGGTTGGGGAGGAAGCACGCGGCCGGAGCAGACCGGAACCCGGGGCGGTGCGGGCAGGAGAGGCAGGCGGCGGGTCAGCTCCAGGCGTCGAAGTCGTTGCGGATGTGGCTGCCGGGCGTGCGGGAGACCGGCGAGCCGCCCTCCGTGGAGCCGCCCCAGTCGTCGTCATTGCCGGCGTGCCTGCCGCTGCCGTGGCCGTCGCCATCGCCGTCGCGGTGGTTGTCGTCGCGGCGATCGTCGCGGCGATCGTCGCGGTCGTCCTGGCGCTCGCGGCGGGCGCGGATGCGCTGCCTGCGGCCGGCCGCGGCATCATCCTCGGCGGCGAAGAGGGCGCCAGCGGCGGCGGCAAGCCCGGCCAGCGGCGCGATGAGGGACCGCGCCCCCGGCGAGGTCGCGGGCTGATCTCCGGACGAATCCGGGCGGGCGCCGGAAGAAAAGGGGTCGTTCACCGGGAACCTCCTGCAGGTGGTGGCGGCTGGCTGGCCGGGGCGTCAGTCACGGGCAGAGATCGGGTCGTGGCCGGCGCGGGCCACGGGCGCGGCGGCCGCCTGGCTGGCGGCGGCGGGTGAGCAGCAGCCATCGGTGCAGCACACCGTGCCCGCCGGGCAGCAGTATTTGCCCTGGCCGCGGCCGGTGCAGCAGACGGGCGCGGCGCCCGGGCAGCAGCCGCCGCCCGCGGCGCGCGGGCAGCAGGCATCGCCCTTCGCGCAGCAGAAGCCGGTGTCGCCGCAGCACTGGGTCCGGTCCTTCGTGCAGCAGCCCTCGAGATTCGGGCAGCAGTAGGGATTGCGGGCGTTGCAGCACCCGCCGTTGCGGTTGGCGCGGGTCTCCTTGCAGCAAGTGGCGGCCTTGGGGCAGAAGCCGTTGATGCCGCTGCCGGCGGGGCAGCGGGCGGCAGTCACGCAGGCGCCGCCGGCGCAGACCTGCGACGACTTGCAGCAGGCCTTGCCGCACTTGATCTTGCACTTCTTCTTGGGCTTCTTGCCCTTGCCGGCCTCCGCCGGTAGGGTCGCCGGGGCGACCGCGGCGGCCCCCGCGACCCCCGCGCCGAGCAGCAGGCGCATCGCCCCGCGCCGCGACACCGCGCCGGCGAGGCGGCGCGCGAGGGAATCGAAAGCCGAACCGTCCACCGCCGAAGGGTCCTTTCCGAAGCGGCCGGGCGCGGGCGTTCCCGGCGGGTCCCGGGGGCCGACGCGCGATTGCCGACGCCGCCCGCGTGCCGCGTCCGTCGACAGGGTACTACGCGCGTGCAACACCGCACGTTTCGTTCCCGGAGCGGCGGGCGGGCATGAGACCAGCGGCGGGCGGCGGAGCGGGCTTGCTACACTGCCGGCACGCCGCGCGACGGGGCGCGTGATCCCGTGCCGGGTGATCCCGGGGCCGTGGCGGGGTGCGGGAGGCGGCGGCCCGGCGGCCGCGCCCCCGGGGTGCAGGAGACGAGCGATGAGCGACCGCGATCTCGCCGCGCGGGTGCAACGCCTGGAGGACATCGAGGCCATCCGGGCCCTGAAGGCGCAGTACGCCGCCTACTGCGACAGCGGATACCCCCCGGCCGACCTGGCCAATCTGTTCACCGAGGATGCCGTCTGGGAAAGCGACATGTTCGGGCGGCACGAGGGCCGCGCCGCCATCCGCGCCTTCTTCACCAACGCCGGGCGCGACATCCCCTTCGCGATGCACTACATGACGAACCCGATCATCAGCGTCGATGGCGACCGCGGCGCCGGGACGTGGCACCTGTTCCAGGCGTGCACCTTCGCGGAGGGAAGCACCCCGATCTGGGGGTCCGGCAAGTACAGCGAGCGCTATGTCCGCACGGCCGAAGGGTGGCGGTTCCAGCATCTCGTGCTGTCCTCCTGTTTCTGGACGCCGTTCGAACGTGGCTGGGTGAAGACCCGCTTCGTTCAGGAGGAGCGCTGACCCCGGGGGCGCCCCCGCGCAGGCCTGTTGACAGCAGCTACAGGACACCGTACCGTAAACTCGTGAACCCGGCGGGCAGCGTGCATCGCCCGCGGCGCGGACGGCCAACGGCGGCGACCGGGCAGCGATGCCTCCCTCCGCCAGCGGATGTCCCGGCCGGGCGCGGGCTCGGGACAGCCATGATGCGGCCGGCCACGGGGCCGGGCGCGCAAAGGGACCAACGCTCACCCGCTCGACAGGGGTTGCCCGGCGCAGTGACTGCGCCGCATTGTGCGAGGCGGCAGTGGCAGTGGACGAGGCGGCGCAAGCCGTTCAATCCGGGATTTTCGGCATTGGCGAGGCGGCCAGCCGGATCGGCGTGAGCCCGTCGACGCTGCGCGCCTGGGAGGCCGTGGGCCTGAACGTGCCCGGCCGCGATCCGGGCGGCCGCCGGCAGTACAGCGCGGTCGACGTCGAAAACCTGGCTGCCCTGAAGCGGCAACTCGACGACTGGAAGGGCAGCCTGCGGGCGCTCAGGCAAGCGCGCGAGGCCGGAGGCGCGGCAGACCCCGCGGCTGGCGAGGCGGAGGCCTGCGAACGGCAGATCGCGCAGCGGCTGCGGACCCTGCGCAACCGGCATGGCCTCTCGGTGCGGGAGGCGGCCCGGCGGGCCGGACTCTCCCCGTCCTACCTGAGCGCGATGGAAAACGGCTCGGCCCGGCCCTCGATGGCCGCGGTGCAGAAGCTGGCCAGCGCCTACGGCGTGAACACCCACTATTTCTACGAGCCGGGCAGCGACTCGCGGCGGAAGCTGGTGCGGGCCAACGGCCGCGAGCGCCTGCGGATGGGCGAGCCGGGCATCGCGGTCTCGCTGCTGACGGCGCATGGCAGCGGCCTGCAACTGCACCACTTCGAACTCGCCCCCGGGGCCTCCAGCGGCGGCGCCTACAGCCACGAGGGCGACGAGGTCTGGTATGTCCTGCAGGGCGTCCTCGGGGTGTGGATCAACGACGAGTTCTTCCGGCTGGAGCGGGGAGACAGCCTCTCCTTCGCCAGCGAGGACGAGCACCGGTTCGCCAATCTCGCGGACGGGGTGACCATCTGGCTCGGGGCCAATACGCCATCGACGTTCTGACCGCGCGGGCGGCGACGGGATGCGGGCGCGCGGCGGGCGCGCGGAGGTGAGGATGGACGGCTACGACGTCGAATTGCGGAATGTGGTGCGGCGCTTCGGCGACGTGACCGCGGTGGACATCGGCGAGTTCGCGGTGCGGACCGGCGAGTTCGTCTCGGTGATCGGGCCGAGCGGCTGCGGCAAGACCACCACGATGCGGCTGATCGCCGGGCTGGACCAGCCCGACGCCGGCGAAATCCGGATCAAGGGCCGCGAGATGGCGGGCGTGCCCCCCTACGAGCGGAACGTCGGCCTGGTCTTCCAGAGCTTCGCCCTCTTTCCCCATCTCGACGTGCTCGGCAACGTCGAGTTCGGGCTGAGGATGCGCAAGGTGGACAAGTCGCAGCGCACGCCGCGGGCGATGCGGGCGCTGAAGGTGGTCGGCCTGGAGGGGTTCGAGCGGCGACGCGTCGGGCAGCTTTCCGGCGGGCAACGGCAGCGGGTGGGCCTCGCCCGCGCGCTGGTCGTCGAGCCCGCGCTGATCCTGCTGGACGAGCCGCTCGGCTCGCTGGATGCCCGGCTGCGGCTGGACATGCAGAGCGAGCTGAAGGCGCTGCAGCAATCGCTGGGGATCACCTTCATCCACGTTTCGCACAACCAGGGCGAGGCGTTGGCGATGGCCGACCGGATCGCGGTGATGAACGCCGGCCGGATCGAGCAACTGGACACCCCGGCCAACATCTACGGGCAGCCGCGCTCGCGCTTCGTCGCCCAGTTCGTCGGCACCAACAACATTTTCGAGGGTCATCGCAGCGGCGAGCGGGACGGCGCCTGGCAGGTGGCGACGCCGGACGGGACGTTCGCCGTGGCGTCGGCCGGCGCGGGCGCGCGCGACCACGTCGGCTTCGTGGTGCGGGCCGACGCGGTGCGCTGGCTGGACGACGGCGAGCGGGCCGACAACGAAATCCAGGCCCCGGTGCGGGCCATCGAGTACACCGGCAGCCTGAGCACCATTTCGATGGGGCTGCCGTCCGGCGGGCTGCTCAAGATGGAGCAGCACGAAAGCCTGCTGAGGCGGCGGACGCCGAAGCACGGGGAGACGCTGCGCGTGGGCTGGGACGCCCGCGACTGCTTCGTGCTCCCGACCTGACCCTGGCGACTCTCGCGGCCGGAGCGGTTCCGGTCCTGGGTGCGCGATCGCAAAGATGGAGGACAGCATGTCGGATAGCTTGTATGGAAAGCAGTTCGACCGGCGGGCGATGCTCCGGGCGGGTCTGCAGGCGGGCGCGGCCCTCGGCATCGCCGGCCTGGCCGGGGTGACGACCGTGGGCGGCGGGGAGCGGGTGGCGATGGCCCAGGACAGCCTCGTCGATCCGAACGCGCCGGAGTGGGAGCCGACGTTCGAGCCGCGCGAGGCCCGGAAGTACCGGTGGGAGCCGCTGGCCGAGGGCAAGGCCGCCGATCCCACCAACCTTCAGGTGCGGACGATCGGCCTCGGCGTGTCGGTCCAGGACCGCTTCCTGAACGAGTTCTCCCGCCGCACCGGGCACGCCACCTCGGGCAAGGTGACCACGCTGACCGCGATGATCACCGAATGGCTGGCCGGCGGCGCCAAGAACTACGACACCAACGAGACCAACGCCAACCGCAACGCCGCCCTCTGGGACACCGGGCTGCTGCAGCCGGTCCCGGTGGACATGGTGGTTCCCTGGAAGTACGCCCGCGAGACCTTCACCAGCAAGGACGCGCTGGGCTACGACGCGGTGAGCGGCTACCCGCTGACCGAGGTCTGGGTCAACCCGGACGACCAGAAGGAGTTCAAGCTGGTGCCGCAGTTCTACAACTGCGACTCCATCGGCTACCGCTATGACCTGATCGGCGAGGACATCACCTCCTGGGGCGCGATGTTCGACCCGAAGTACAAGGGCAAGGTGGCGATTCTCAACGACAGCCTGCTCACCCCGGGCTGGGTCGCCGGCTACCTCAAGAAGTCCGGCCAGGTCCAGATCGAGCGCACCGACAACATGACGAAGGAGGAACTCGACCAGGTCATCGAGTTCATGATCAAGGCCAAGAAGGACGGCCAGTTCCGCGCCATCTGGGAGGACTACGGCCAGTGCGTCAACCTGCTCGCCTCCGGCGAGATCTGGATGGCCGACGCCTGGAACCCGGTCATCGAGGACGTCAAGAAGCAGGATGTCGTCTGCAAGTACGCCTTCCCGGAGGAGGGGTTCACCGCCTGGTTCCACGGCGTCGCCGTGCAGAAGGACACCCCGAACCTCGAGGCGGCGATGGACTACATCAACTTCTGCCTCGAAGGCTGGTGGGGCGCGCAGGTCGCGACGCAGGGCTACTACTCGCCGACGACCACCTGCGAGGTCTACCTCAACTCCACCCGCAACACGAGCCCGGACTTCACCGACTTCGAGTGGTGGTACAAGGGCGGCGCCAGCCCCGACCCGAAGAAGGGCTGGCCGATCGACGGGCGCGACACCGGCGCCTACGACACCCGCTGGGGCAACATCATGCACTGGATGACGTGGCCGTCCGACCCGGACTACTACGCCCAGCGCTGGAACGACTTCCTCTCCGCGTAACCCGCGGACGGCACGCCGCCGGGGCCAGCATGGCTCCGGCGGCCACCCGCCGCGTCGGCGGCGCCCGCGACGGGCGCCGCCAACGCGGCCAGTCAGGAGCATCGCCATGAGCCAGGCGCAGGCGGCGGTCGCGCCGCCGGAGCCATCGCAGGACCCGTCGCTGTCGACGCGCATCGTCACCGCGCTGCGCGGCAAGCCGGCCCTGTCCACCTTTCTCCTGCTGCTGCCGGGCACCCTCTGGATGCTCCTGTTCGTCGGGGTCTCCCTCGGCAGCATCGTCGTCTTCAGTTTCTGGACCTCGGGCTTCACCGGCCTGAAGCCGGACTACACGCTCGACAACTACCGCCGCCTGCTGGAATGGGGCTCCTCCTTCTGGAAGATCCTGTTCTGGACCCTCGAGGTGGTGGCCGTCCTCCTGCTCGGCGTGGTGGTGCTGGCCTACCCGGCCTCCTACGCGCTGTGGCGGGTGATCAAGTCCCCCTACTGGAAATCCGCCCTGCTGCTGCTGTTCATCGCGCCGTTCTGGACCAGCTACCTGACCCGCACCATCACCTGGCTGCCGATGTTCGGCCGCGAGGGCGTGGTGAACGGCACCCTGCTCAGGCTTGGCCTCATCCAGGAACCGATCGAGGCGTTGCTGTACACGAAGTACTCGATGATGGTCGCCCTGTGGTTCCTGTTCATCGTGTTCATGATCGGCCCGCTCTACTTCGCGATGACCCGCATCGACGAGGACGTGGTCTCGGCGGCGGCGGTGTTCGGGGCCAACCCGGTGACCACCTTCTTCCGGGTCATCCTGCCGCTGACGCTGCCGGGGCTGATGGCCGGGTCGCTGTTCGTGGTGGTGCTGGGGCTGGCCGAGTTCTTCACCGAACGCGCCATCGGCGGCGCCCAGAACCCGCTGCTCGCCGGCATGATCCAGCGCGACATCGACGTTTTCCAATGGGCGGGGGCCTCGGCCATCGCCGTGTTGCTGGTGCTGATCACGGTGATCATCGTCGGCATCATGCTCCACTTCTTCGACATCCGCCGGATCTGACGGGAGACCAGCCATGCAGACCAGCACGACCGGCAAGGTCGCCAACGTCCTGTTCCGGCTCTACATCGTGTTCCTGCTGTTCATGCTCTATTTCCCGTTCGTCATCATGACCATCCTCTCCTTCCAGGGGCCGCGCGGCGGCCACACCTTCCCGATGAACGGGGTCAGCACCATCTGGTGGTGGAAACTGTTCAACCCCGGCGCCACCACCGCCAACAGCGACGTCGGCGAGTTCCTCGGCAACTACCTCGGCGCGCTCGGCCGTTCGGTCGTGCTGGCGCTCGTGGTGATGGTGCTCTCCACCGTCATGGCGCTGCTGGCGGCGCAGGCCTTCCGCCGCCCGTTCCGCGGCTCGACCGCGGTGTTCTACCTGTGGCTGCTCGGCATCATCGTGCCCGGCATCACCGTCAGCCTCGGGCTCTTCCTCTTCCTGAACCGCCTCGGCATCACCCCGAACTGGAAGACGACCACCCTCGGCGTCCACGTGATGTGGACCCTTCCCTTCTGCCTGATCATCTTCCTGATGGCCTTCAACCGGTTCGACTCCAGCCTCGAGGACGCCGCGCTCGTCTTCGGCGCCAACCAGATCCAGACCTTCTGGCACGTCACCGTGCCGGTCATCCAGCCCTTCATCCTCTCGGCCATGCTCTTCGGCTTCACCCTCTCGCTCGACGAGTTCCAGCGCAGCCTGCTGCTGACCGGCACCACCCTCGACACGCAGACCCTGCCGGTGATGATCATGGCCTCGGTGACCACCCGCATCACGCCGACGCTGTACGCCCTCGGCACCCTGACGACGCTGCTCTCCTTCGTGGTCATCGCCATCTACGTCTTCTTCCTCATCCGCTCCGGCCGCAGGATGTCGGGGGCTTCCGCGCCCGCCGCCTCGGAGTAGCCGCCGCCGGACGCATCCGGGAGCCGCCATGTTCTACGACCGGCCCATCTACCGCCGTCTCGGCGATGCCTTCCTCGACGTCGAGTTCGGGGACGAACTGCACCTTGCCCTGAGCTTCATGGTGATCGGCCTCGATCTTTCGCTGAAGGACCGGCCGATCCCCGGCATCACCGAGACGATCCCGACCAACCGCGCCCTGATGCTGGCCTACGACTCCTCGGTGATCCGCGGCGACGTGCTGATCGACGCCCTCAGGGAGCGGGAAGCCGAGGCGCTCACCCTGCGCGAGGCCCCCTCCCGGCTGGTCACCATCCCGATCTGGTACGACGACCCGTGGTCGCTCGAGTGCGCGCAGGCGCATGGCTTCGGCAACAACATGGAGTATCTCGCCGAACTCAACCACTGCTCCGTGGCCGACGTCGTCGCCGCGCACGCGGGCACCGAGTGGTGGGTGGCCTCGGTCGGCTTCCAGCCGGGCACCTACCAGGCGTTGCCGCTCGATCCCGCGTTCAACATCTCCGCGCCCAAGTACCCGCGGCCCCGCCAGTGGACCCCGGAGCGCATCCTCTGCCAGGCCGGCAAGATCACCTCGTTCTACCCGGTGCGCAGCCCCGGCGGCTACCAGTTGCTCGGCCGCACCCCGGTCGATCTCTACGACCCGCGGCAGCGGAACGAGGTCTTCGCCGACAGCCCCGTGCTGCCGGTCGTCGGCGAGCGCCACCGCTACCTGCCGATCGACGAACGCGCCTACCACGAGATCCGCGGCGAGGTGGAGGCCGGCCGCTATCGCTACCAGATCGAACCGGGGGTCTGCTCGCTGGACGACTACCTCGCGCGGGCCGCCGCCGCGGAAGGGGAGGCCCGCCATGCTTGAGGTGCTCGCGGCCGGACCGCAGGCGACCATCCAGGACCTCGGGCGGGCGGGTTACCTGCGGACCGGGATGCCGCCCTCGGGCGCATTCGACGCCTACAGCCTGCGGGCCGCCAACCTGCTGGTGGGCAACGACCCCGGCGACCGCTACCTGGTCGGCCGCAACCCCGGTGCGGCGGGGGTCGAAATCCTGCTGTTCGGGGCCACCTTTCGCGCGCTCGACGACTGCCTGATCGCGGTCACCGGCGGCGATCTCTCGCCCACCATCGACGGGCAGCCGATCCCGATGTGGACGGCGATCCCGCTGCGGCGCGGGCAGGACCTCGCCGTCCGCATGGCGAAGGCCGGCGTACGGGCCTATCTCGCCATCGCCGGCGGCGTGGACGTGCCGCCGTTCATGGGCAGCCGGGCGACCAACATCCGGGCCGAGGTGGGCGGCATCGAGGGGCGCGTCCTGCGGCAGGGGGATGTCATCCCGGTGGCGCCCGCGCCGGGGGCGATGCGCCACGCCGGCCGCTCGTGGGCGGAGCCGCTGCGCCGCCGCCTCGGCTCGCCGTGGACGGTGCGGGTGACGCTCGGCCCGCAGGACGGGCTGTTCACCCCGGAGAGCGTGGAGACCTTCCTGACCGCCGACTGGAAACTCTCGCCCATCTCGGACCGGATGGGCTGCCGCTACATCGGCCCGAAACTGGAGTTCCTGCCGCGTCCGGAGTACCTGGTGAAGCAGGCCGGGTCCGACCCCTCCAACATCGTGGACGACGGAACGCCGCTCGGCGGCATCCAGGTGCCGTCGGGGCTGGAGCCCATCGTGATGGGGGCGGACATGCCCAGCATCGGCGGCTACGCCAAGATCGCGGTGGTGATCAGCGCGGATATCGGGGTGGTGGGGCAGGGCAAGCCGGGGGACACCATCCACTTCCGGGCCGTCTCCCCGGACGAGGCCGAGGAGATCGGCCTGGAGGCGGAGCGGGCCATTTCGGAGTCGAGCATCGTCGCGCAAGGAGGGTGAGAGCATGGCCCACCGGATCAACATCAACTGCGACATGGGCGAGGGCTACGGCCGCTGGACGATGGGCGACGACGCCGCGCTGATGCCGATGGTGCCGTCGGCCAACATCGCCACCGGCTACCACGCGGGCGACCCCAGCATCATGCGGCGCACGGCGCGGCTGGCGAAGGAAGCGGGACCGGACATCGGCGCGCATGTGGCGCTGCCGGATCTGGCCGGCTTCGGCCGCCGCCGGATGGACATCAGCCCGCAGGAACTGCAGGACGCGATGACCTACCAGATCGGCGCGATGGGGGCGTTCGCGCAGGCGGTCGGGGGCAAACTGGTCCACGTCAAGCCGCACGGGGTGCTGTACGCGATGGCGGGACAGAACGAGGACCTCGGGCGGGCGGTGCTGACGGCGGTGCGCGACTACGACCCGGACCTGATCGTGATCCTGCCCGGACCGATGGCGCGGGAGATCGGTCGGGACCTGGGCGTCCGCGTCATTCCCGAGGCCTACTGCGATCTCGGCTACCACCCGGACGGCTACCCGGTGGTGGAGCGGGTGAAGGCCGCCTGGGATCCGGAGGAAGTGGCGCGCCGGGCCGTCCGCATCGTGCTGGAGCAGCGCGGCGAGGCGGTGGACGGCACGCCGCTCACACTGGACATGAAGACGATCTGCATTCACGGCGACTCCCCGAACGCGGTGGAGGTGCTGCGCACGGTGCGGCAGCGGCTGGCCGAGGCGGGGGTCGAGGTCGTTTCCCTGGGGGAGGTGATCTAGCGGCAGATTGACGGGAGAAGCACTAGACTTGGCAGGCCCGGAGCGGGCCGGGCGACGCACAAACAGGAGCGATACCCATGGCCGTCGCGCAGACGTGGAACGCCACCGAACTCATCGAACTCGACCGCCGACACATGCTGCACCCGGTGACCAACCTGGCCGCCATCGACCGGATGGGCGCCACGGTCATCACCCGCGGCGACGGCGTGTACGTCTGGGATGCCGAGGGGACCCGCTACATCGACGCCTTCTCCGGGCTGTGGAACGTGAACATCGGCCACGGCCGCGCCGAACTGGCCGAGGCGGCCGCCGCCCAGATCCAGGATCTCGACTTCGCGCCGACGTTCTTCGGCCTCTCCAACCCGCCGGCGATCGAACTCGCCGCCAAACTGGCCTCGCTCTTCCCCAATCCCATCAACACCTTCCAGTTCACCTCCGGCGGGGCGGAGTCCAACGAGACCGCGCTCAAGATCGCCCGCTACTACTGGTGGCTGAAGGGCCAGGGCGACAAGATCAAGATCCTCTCCCGCAAGATGGGCTACCACGGCATCGCCATGGGCGCGCTGGCCGCGACCGGCATCCCCACCTACCACGAGGGCTTCGGTCCGCAGGTGCCGGGCTTCGTCCACCTCACCGCGCCCTACGCCTACCGCAACGCGGAGGGCATGAGCGAGGACGAGTTCATCGCCATGCTGGTGCGCGAACTGGAGGAAACGATCCACCGCGAGGGCGCGGACACCATCGCCGCGATGATCGGCGAACCGGTGCAGGGCGCAGGCGGGGTGGTGGTGCCGCCGGACAAGTACTGGGCGGCGATCGTGCCGGTGCTGAAGGCGCACAACATCCTGCT
Source organism: Chloroflexota bacterium (assembly GCA_046096285.1). GTDB lineage: Bacteria > Chloroflexota > Chloroflexia > Thermomicrobiales > UBA6265 > CADCWF01. The sequence continues at coordinate 867 of JBJTKE010000664.1, read as the reverse complement.
GATCTTCGACGAGGTGATCTGCGGGTTCGGGCGCACCGGCAACATGTTCGGGATGCAGACCTACGGGCAGGTCTCGGATCTGGTGTCGTTCGCCAAGGGCATTACCAGCGGCTACATCCCGCTGGGCGGCGTCGGCATGAGCGACGAGATCGCGGCGACGCTGAAGGGCGCCGACCGGATGTTCATGCACGGCTTCACCTACAGCGGCCACCCGGTGGCCTGCGCGGTGGCCCTGCCGAACATCCGGATCATCGAGGAGGAGAACCTGCCGGCCAACGCGAAGTGGGCCGGCGAGTATCTGCTCGGCAAACTGCACGACCTGCTGGACGATCACCCGCACGTCGGGAACGTGCGCGGCAAGGGCCTGATGTTCATGGTGGAGATCGTCACCGACAAGGCCACCAAGGCCAAGACCGACCCCTCCTTCAACCTGAGCGCCCGGCTTACCGCCGCCACCCGCAAGCACGGCCTGATCGTGCGCGGCACCAACGACGGCATTGCCATCGCGCCGCCGCTGATCGTCACCCAGGATCAACTCGACGAGATCGCGGCGGGCGTCGCCGCCTCGGTCGGCGACGTGATGGGGCGCTAGGGGGCGGGAGCAGCGGGCATTGGGCGCTCCCATGCCCATCTACCTCGACGCCGACGCCTGCCCGGTGAAGGAGCAGGTCTACAAGACGGCCGCCCGGTATGGGCTGGAGGTGCTGGTGGTGGCGAACGCCCCGATGCGCCTGCCAGCCCAGCCGGGCGTGCGCATGGTGGTCGCGCCGGGGGGCATCGACGCCGCCGATGACTGGATCGCGGAGCGGGCGGGCAAGGGCGACCTGGTGCTGACGGCGGACATCCCGCTGGCGGCGCGGGTGGTGG
>JBJTKE010000663.1:0-6647 GCA_046096285.1 Chloroflexota bacterium | reverse complement strand
CGGCACAACCCGAACACCGCGAGGTGGTCGATCCCCGCCGCGAAGCCGTACTGCCGGGAGATGGCCTGGCGCAGCGGCGCGACCAGCGCATCGTCGAGTTCCAGCTGACCGCCGCAGCCCTGGCAGATCAGGTGATGGTGGCGTCCCTCGATCCGCTCGTACTGGCGGACGCCGCCGCCGAGATCGGTCTCGCTCACCAGTCCCATGTCGCGGAGCATCTCGAGGGTGCGGTAGACCGTGCTGCGGTTCACCCCCGGCAGTACGGCTTCGCGGCGGGGATCGACCACCTCGCGGTGTTCGGGTTGTGCCGGAGTTGCTCGACATGAGCCACGAGCCGGTCATCCGCCGGGCGGACCGGTTGACCGCGAGCGAGGTCGCGGCGCTGGCGGAGTTGCTCGCCGCGGTGGTTGACGGGGGCGCGTCGGTGGGCTTCCTGCCGCCGCTGGAGCGGGACCGGGCCGAGGCCTACTGGCGCGGCGTGGAGCGGTCCGGAGCCACGCTGCTGCTGGCCGAGGTCGACGGCGTCCTTGCCGGAACCATTCAGTTGCAGCTTGCGGAGAGCGAGAACGGCGCCCACCGAGCCGAGGTCTGCAAGCTGCTGGTGCTTCCCGGCTTCCGCCGGCGCGGGCTCGGGCGCGCGCTGCTGGCCGCCGTCGAAGCCGAGGCCGGGCGGAGCGGCCGGTCGCTGCTGGTGCTCGACACCCGCGAGGGCGACCCCTCCAACGCCCTTTACGCTTCGGCGGGATGGACGGAAGGCGGCCGCATTCCGTCGTGGGCGCGGAGCGCGAGCGGGGCCCTGGACGGCACCGTCTTCTGGTATCGCCTGCTGGAGGATTGAGCCGGAATCGCGGTTTTCCGCACAGGACGGGAACCCGGAGCGAAAAAAGGCGTTACGATTGTGGCCGCCAGGGGGGAGGCCGTTGATGTCGAGGGACTGGCAACCCCGCGCAAGCGCCACGAGGCGCGAAGGAGAACGGAACACGATGTCACGCGAGGATCGAGCGGAACGGCAGGCGGCGAAGGCCGAGAAGCAGGCAGCGCGCGAGGAGCGCCAGCGCATGCGCGAGGTGCTGGCGCAGGACCCGCAGGCGCGGGCCAAGGCCGAGGATTTCGTGCAGCGCTACACCTCGGGCAACCCCTACGAGGACTACGACGAGTCCGAGGCCGTCGAGATGTTCGAGATGGTCCGCGAGGAGGCGACCCCGGATGAACTCCGGGCCGCGCTCGAGGAGACCATCCGCAACTTCACCCCCGAGCAGAAGGCGGCCTTCGCGGCGGCCCTGCAGGGCGGCGGCGGCGATGCGGCGGGCGCCATGGGCCTCAAGGCGGGCGGCGGCGAGGGCCAGAAGATGGGCCTCGGCGGCGGTCTCGGCGACCTAATGGCCGGGGCTGGCCAGATGCAGCCGCAGCGCGGCGGCCAGGCCCAGGGCGGCATGGGCATGGACGACATGCTCGGCGGCCTGCTCGGCGGGATACTCGGCGGCGGCATGGCCGGCGGCCAGGCTCAGAGCCCGGCCCAGAGCCCGTTCGGCAGCATCCTTGGCGGCCTGCTCGGCAGCGCCGGACAGCCGATGCAGCAGCGCCCGCAGATGGGCAACGACCCCATCGGCGGACTGCTCGGAGGACTGCTCGGCGGCGGCATGATGGGGCAGCCGCAGGGCTTCGGCCAGGCGCCCGGCCAGCAGGCCGGCGGCGACCCGATCGGCCAGATCCTCGGCGGCCTGCTCGGCGGCGCGCAGCCGCAGCAGCGGATGCCGATGCCGAAGCAGGATCCCTTCGCCCAGATGTTCGGCGGCGGCCAGATGCCCCAGATGCAGCAGATGCCGCAGCAGCAGCAGGGCGGGATGAACAGCGCCCTCATGAAGATGCTGATGGGCGGCATGGCCGCCTTCGCCATGAAGAAGATCCTCTCCGGCGGCCGCTAGCCCCGGGGAGCGTGCTCATCGACGGGGACCGCGCGCCGCGCGGTCCCCGTCGCGCGTTTGCGGAGGGTTGCCGTGGAATCGCTCACCGGTCTGCTGCCGGTGTGGGCACTGCTGCTGGTTCCGGTGGCCGCCACGATGGCGGGAGGCGCGCTCTCGGCTCACCTCGACCTCGGCCCCCGGATGCGCAGCGGCGTCCAGCATTTCGCGGCTGGCGTCATCTTCGCGGCGGTGGCTGGCGAGTTGCTGCCGGAGTTGAGCGCCAGCCACGCCCCGGGCTGGATTCTCGCCGGGTTCCTCGCGGGCGTGATCCTGATGCTCGGCATCCAGCACGCCACCCGCGGCGGCGACCGGCCCGATCCGGGGCAGCGGACGGGGCTGAAGATCGCGGTCGCGATCGACGCCGCCATCGACGGCCTGCTGCTGGGCCTGGCCTTCGCCGCCGGCGAGGAGACCGGGCTGATCTTCACGCTCGCGCTCGCATTGGAGATGTTCTTTCTCGCGCTCTCGACGGGCGCCATCCTGCGCGCGGGCGGCGAGCGAACCGGCAGGCTGTTCCTGATGTCGGCGGGGCTGGCGGCCGTGCTTGCGGGAGCGTCGGCGCTCTCGTTTTTCGGGGCGGGATCGCTGCACGGGCCCGCGCTGGTGGTGGTGACCAGCCTCGCTGCCGCGGCGCTGCTCTTCCTCGTCACCGAGGAGTTGCTGGTCGAGGCGCACGAGACCGCCGAGACCCCGCTGCTGACCAGCCTCTTCTTCGTCGGCTTCATCGTCATCTACCTGGCGGGCGGGGTATAACCGCATCCATGCCAACCTACGATTACGCCTGCCGGGAATGCGACGTCTACTGGGAGCGGGAGCGCCCGATGTCCGAGGCGTCGCTGCCGGGCGAGTGCCCGGTTTGCGGCGGCGCGGGCGAGCGGGTGTTCACGATGCCGAAGCTGCTGTTCAAGGCCGACCCGCGCGACGTCCGTCCCGTCTGGCACAACCACGACGGCTACAGCCACGCCCACCCTCCCCGCCGCGGGCGGCACCGGACCCCGGGCGAGGACCACTGACGCAATCAGGGAGCGCAGGGAGCGCCGGCGAGCGGCCAGTTGCCTGCGGATCGCAGCGACATGGTGAGCCGCGGCTCCCGGCCGGGCCCCCGGCATGCCCGGGTGTTCCGGCGCGCGATCACCCCGGCGGATGGTTGCCCCCGCTGAACATCGTCCCAGCGACAGCCCTGCGGCCCGGCCCGCGGGAGCAGGCCGGCCGTCTGCCGCCGCGGTTACACCTCGTCCGCGTCGCGCCCGGAGATTTCGATCTTGGCGCGCGGCTTGATCTCCGGCGCGGGCCGCATGACCGGCCGCGGCGGCGCGGGCCGGGCGGCGGGCTTCAACGGACCGGCGGGTTTTGCGCCGGAGGCGTTGGCCGACACCGAGTTCACGGCCCCCTTCAACTGGTTCACGATCTGCAGGTTGCCGAGGTTGATCTGCGGCGGCGGCCCCTTTTTCCGGGGGGCCACGCTGAACAGGATCATCCCGGCCACCAGCATCAGCAACCCGAGCGGGGCGCTCCGCGAGGTGACGATCAGCCCGGCGACGACCAGGGCGATCGTCGCGAACCACCAGATCTTGCCCGTGCCGAGAAACATCGTTCCTCTCCTTGCCGGGGCGCGGCCCCGCGCGACGATCCGGGCGCGCGCCAGTCCGCCGCGAGCGTACCCAATTTTCCGCTATTGCGCGAATTGCCGCCGCCGCGCGCGGCCATGACCATCCGGGTGTCCGGACACCCAATCCGTCCTGATCCGGCAGCCGGGCGGCCCTGGCGGCCATCCGGGCGCGTTGGAACGGCCGTTAGCCATGCGGGATTCGCGGCGGCCGCGGGCGCCCGGCGTCTGCATCAAACGGTTGCCGGGGACGGGCCGAGGGAGCGCGGTCTGGGCGTGGCGGTGCGGGGTGAGGCCTGCGCCGCGCACGCCCGCCGCGAGGGAATGGGGATTCGATGCCGGGTTTCATCCACGCCGCCGCGCGCGTTGCCGCGGCCGGAACGCTCGCCGTCCTGCTGTGCGGGTCCGCGCCCGTCGGGTCCGCCGTCGCCCGGCAGGCCGCGATGGCGGTGGCTTCGGCCGACCCGGTTTCGCTCTATGAGCAGCCCGGATGGGATGCTCCCGCCCTGCTCGCCCTCGCGCCCGGCGATCCGGTGGAGATCGCCGGCGACCCGGTGACTGGCTCCGATGGCGGCGAATGGCTGCCGGTGGTCGCTGGCGGCGCCTACGGCTTCCTGCCATCGTGGGCGGTGGGCGCGGCCTGGGAGGAGGGCGCGGCCACCGGCGGCGTGGACGCCGCCCAACCCGCCACGGACGACCCGCCGGATCAGGCTCCCGCCGGAGAACCTGCCGCCGCCCCGGCGCAGGTGGGCTCGGCGAGTTACGCCCTGTTCGCCAGCGAGGCCGTCAACCTGCGGGCCGCGCCCTCCCCCGGCGCGGAGGTGCTCGCGGTGCTGCCCGGGGCCACGCAGGTCGAGATCAGCGGCGATGCGGTCGACGGATTCCTCCCGGTGAGCGCGGGCGGCGTGGCTGGCTGGGTCGCGATGGAGTACCTCGCCGATGTTCCCCCTGCCGCCGCGCCTCCCGCCGGCGGGATCGCGCAGGAGACGGCCGTCACCGCGCCGGAGGAGCCCGCGGCGGCTCCCGGCGAGCGGCGCGGCGGCCGCGCCCGGGCGGGCCGGGATGGCGCGGCGGCAAGCGGCGAGCGGCTGGCGAGCACGATCGCGTTCCCGTTCCGTGGGGGAACGTGGCAGGTGATCCAGGGGTACAACGGCGGCACCCACACCAACCGGAGCGAGTTCGCCCGGTACAAGTACGCGATCGACTGGGAGCGGGTCGATGGCGAGACCGCGGGCGCCCCGGTCTACGCCCCGGTCTCCGGCACGGTGGCGTGGACCGATCCCGGCAGCGGCGGCATGATGATCGACACGGGCTCCGGGTGGGGCATCGTGCTCTTTCACGTGATCTACGACGGCGGGATGTCGGCTGGCGCCGTCGTGGAACAGGGACAGCGGATCGGCCGCATCTGCGGCCCCTCCGACCTCGGGTACATGAACGGCGCACATGTCGAGACCGACGTCTGGCGGCTCAACGCCGACGGCAGCCACGATTCCGTGCCGTTCACGGGGGAGTTCACCATCGGCGGGTACGACTTCCCCGACGTCGGCGGCAGCAACCAGCACATGAGCGTGCAGGTGGAGGGATAGGGCCACGGGCAGGCCGTGGCTCACCGGCCCCGGCCTCTTGCCCGGACAGGGTTGAGTCTCCCGCAGGCCGCCATTTGCCCTCATCCCAAACCCCTCTCCCTGTGCGAGGGAGAGGGGCTGTTCGTGGCGACCGGGGGCGAGAGGCGGCGATTCCGCGCCGGGCGGGCGGGCGTTGCCAGAGGTCTGCGCCGGGCGATTACTGGACGATTCGGGCAGGAGCCGTTCCGGGGCGTGGGGCGGTCCGGGCCGGCAATCAGTCCCGGACATCGGTATCATGCGCCCGCCAATCGCTGGCAGCCGATGTCGATGGGAGGTACGCCATGCACCCGGTCATCGTCGCGAGCAGCATCCTCAGCGCCAGCATACTCGCCGCCGCCTTCGGGCCTCGCCTGCTGCCGGCGCGGGTGGCGGAAGCCGCGCCCTCCGCGCAGATGTGCAACGGGCACGTCGGCTACTACTCCCCGGGGCTCGAACAACTCCGCCTGTACGACAACGCCCTCGACGCCTTCCAGGACGAGATCGTGGCCGGGGAGATCAACGCCGGCAATGACATCCAGGTGCTCGACTTCGAGGAAGTCGGCGGGCGGGTCTATTTCTTCTACTCGACCGGATGCTGACGGCGGCACGCCGCGCGCCCATGCCGTAGGCTTCCGCGACGATTCGCCGGAGGCCGCAAAGACGGGAGCGCAACGAGATGACCATCGCCGTTTCGCTGATGATCGAGGGACAGGACGGGGTCACCTGGCAGCGCTGGGAGCGCCTCGCGCGCGCCGCCGAGAATCTCGGCTTCTCCGGTCTCTACCGGTCCGATCACTTCACCAACGCCGCGGGAGACCTGCGCGACGCGCTCGAACTGTGGATCTCGCTGGCCTGGCTCGCCAGCCACACCAGCCGCATCGCCTTCGGCCCGATGGTCTCCCCGGTGTCGTTCCGGGACCCGCGGATCACCGCCTGGCAGGCCGCGGCGGTCGATGATCTTTCCGGCGGCAGGCTGCGGCTCGGGCTGGGCGCGGGCTGGCAGGAGCGCGAGCACGCCATGTTCGGGTACGACCTGCTGGACACCGGGGAGCGGTTCGCTCGCTTCACCGAGGGCCTCGAGGTGGTCACCCGGCTGCTGCGGAGCGAGGCCCCGGTCACCTTTGCGGGCCGGTACTATCAGCTTCAGGACGCCGTGCTGTTGCCGCGCCCGGCCCGGCCCGGGGGGCCGCCGATCGTCATCGGCGGCAACGGCCCGCTGCGGACGCTGCCGCTCGCCGCCCGCTACGCCGACGAATGGAACGCCGTCTACCTCCCGGCGGCGGATTTCGCGGCCCGCTCGGCCGACCTCGACGGCCTGCTCGCCCGGGAGGGCCGCGAGCGCGCCTCGGTGCGCCGCACGCTGATGAACCGGGCGATTCTCGCCCGCTCGAAGGCGGAACTGGACCGCAAACTCGACGGCGCGGACGCCGACGCCCTGCGCGCCCGCGGCGTGATCGGCGGCGGCCCAGGGGA
>JBJTKE010000662.1:0-5442 GCA_046096285.1 Chloroflexota bacterium | reverse complement strand
CGCAAGGAGAGCCGCCACATGCCCTCCCGCCGGACGTTCGCGGCGGCACGGGCGCCGGCTTTCCCGTTTCGCGAGGCACGGAACCCGGAGCGCCGCCGTCTGGCCGGTCCACCGCGCATTGTGCCACCTTGCCGGCCGCCGCGATGCGTGGGTCCCTCGCGCCGGCCAACCTCCGTCCCGGCGGTCGGGAGGCGCCCCGCGGCGGCGACCCGCAGGGTGGCGACGCAGGAAAAATCCCCCGTGGTTCATCCCTTTTTCACCCTGCACCCTGATTGTCCGCCGCCGCCGGCAGGGAGTACCTTGCGGGGATAAGAGAAGATGCAGGACCGATGCGGGACGATGAAATCCCGCCCGCCTCCGGGGCGGCGGTTGCCCGGCCTCCGGGCGCCGGTGCGGTTCGTGGCGACGCGAGCGACGGGAGCAGCGACCATGCATGAGCGGGAGACCGCCGGGATCACGCGGCGGCAGTTCGGGCTGGCGGGAGCGGCGGCAGGATTCGGCGCGGCGGCAGGGCTGCGCCGGTTCGCAACCGCGGGGGCGGAGACGGCCACGCCCGGGGCAGGTGACGGCATGGCCGCGGCCGCCGACGGATGGGACGTACCGGCCAAATGGCTGACCGCCCCGGAGACGGTGAGCCCGGCCCTGCGCGGTCTGGTGACCACGCCTCCGGGCGAGATCTGGCTGCAGCACCTGACGGCCGACCAGTTCCGGCAGGTGCAGGCGGCGGAGGCGGAAATCGCGCCGGCCAGGGCCGCGGCGGTCTGGACGAAGCTCGGGGTTGCCGTGGAGACCGGACCGGTCGCCGGGGTTCCCTGCTACCGGATCACCCCGCCCGACGTGCCCGCTGATCGCCGCAACCGCCTGCTGGTGCATACCCACGGCGGCGCCTACGTCATCAATGGCGGCGCCAATGCGTCGATCGAAGGAGCGTGGATCGCCTCGGCGACGCGGACGCCGGTGATCTCCATCGACTACCGGATGCCGCCGGATCACCCGTTCCCGGCGGCGCTCGATGACGTGACGGCGGTGTGGGGCGAGGTGATGCGGGACCGCGACCCGGCCGCGACTGGCCTGTTCGGCACCTCGGCGGGCGGCGGCCTGGCGATGGCGCTGATTCTCCGCGCGGCCGAACTCGGCCTGCCTGCGCCTGCCGCGCTGTCGCTGAGCACGCCGTGGTCCGACCTGAGCAAGACCGGCGACAGCTACATCACGATGGCCATGATCGACAACGCGATCGTCACTTGGGACGGCGCGCTCGGCGACGCCGCCCTGCTCTACGCGAACGGCGAGGACCTCGGGAACCCGCTGATTTCGCCGGTGAATGGCGATCTGGGCGGCTTCCCGCCGACGATCCTCTTCTCCGGCACGCGGGACCTGTTCCTGAGCAACACCGTGCGCGTCCACCGCAAGATGCGGCAGGCCGGGATCGAGGCGGACCTGCACGTATTCGAGGCCCTGCCCCACGCGGGCTGGAGCCCGTGGGCGACCCCGGACGCGGCGATTCTCGCCCCCGAGACGAAGGACTTCCTCTCGGAGATCACCGCCTTCTTCGACGCCCGCCTGCAGGGCTGAGGCCCGCCCACGGAGGTTCACCGATGAGCGCGAACGACCATCGCAGCGTGCGCGGACGGCATGGCCGCGGTCTTGCCGCCGCCAGCCTCGCCCGGTTCGCCCCGGCGGCGCAGGATGCCACCCCGCCGCCAGCAGCCGAGGGCTGGGAGGTTCCCGGCTACCGGTTGCCGCTTCCCGGAACGGTCAGCGACGAGATGCGCGAGCTGATCGCTGCGCCGCCGGGTGCGTTCTGGCAGAGCAGCCCGACCGCCGGGCAGTTCAGGCAGGCGCAGGAGGCGGCGGCCGAGGCGCGCGCCGAACCGACCCGCGCGACGTGGCGGGAACTCGGACTCGCGGTCGAGGAGACCGCGATCGCCGGCGTGCCGGTGTACATCCTCACGCCGCCGAACATGGAGGAGCGCAACCGGGACCGCCTGCTCGTCAACACCCACGGCGGCGCCTACGTCTTCAACAAGGGGGTGGCCGCCAGCGCGGACGCCGCCTTCATCGCGCATGCGGCGGGCATCCGGACGGTGGCGATCGACTACCGGATGCCGCCCGATCACCCCTTCCCCGCCGGGCTCGATGACTCGGTGGCCGTGTTTACCGAAGTGATCAAGGAGCGCGATCCCGGCAAGACCGGCTTCACCGGCACCTCGGCGGGGGGCAACATGGCGATGGCCACGCTGCTGAAACTCGCGGAACTGGGGCGCCCGCTTCCCGCCGCGCTGATGATCAACAGCCCGTGGACGGACCTGAGCGGCGCCGGGGATTCGAACGTCGTCAACGAGATGGTGGACAACATCATCGTCACCTCTGACGGGGCGGTGAAGGGCGCGGCGAACCTCTACGCCGCGGGGGTCAGCCTGACCGATCCGCTGGTTTCGCCCGTGTACGCCGACCTCTCCCCGTTCCCGCCGACGCTGCTGCTGACCGGCACCCGCTACCTCAACCTGAGTTTGACGGTTCGGGTCCACCGGGCCCTGCGCCAACTCGGAATCGACGCCGAACTGCACGTCTGGGAGGGACTGCCGCACGCCATGTGGATGCCGTGGGACGACCCGGTCCGGCTGGCGCAGTCCAGCCCGCCCGAGGCCGAGGATTGCTTCCGGGAGATCCGGGAGTTCTTCGACCGCAGGCTCGGCTGAGGCCGGTCAGGCCTGCCGGTCCGGGGCCGGGGCCGGGGCAGGGTCGCGGACGCGGGCATCCGGGAGCACCTGGCCGAGGACGTCCCCGCAAGCCGCCCGCGCCGCCGGTCAGTAGCCCGCCTGCTCGAGCGGCACGCCCGCGCCGCACAGGGGGCAATCGGCGGCGGGCCAGGCCTCGTAGGCGGTGTTCAGCAGGCCGAACACCGGGTAGGGGCCGAGCATCTCCGCGCCGACGTTCCAGAGGCAGGCGATGCCGATCACCTCGCCGCCGCAGTCCTCGATGCTGGCGGTGAGCGCGGCGGCGAGGTCGCCGTCGATCATCACGTCGTCCACGACGAGCACCCGGCGGCCGGCGACGAGATCGCGCAGGCTGGCCGGAACGCGAGGCGCGCCGCCGCGGGTCTCCGCCGGGACGACGCGGGCCTTGGGATCGAGGTAATGCGCGACCCACAGCGCCAGCCCGGCCCCCTGGATGGACGGCGAAGCCACGGTGTGCACGCGGTTGGTGAAAAAGGCCTTGGCGATGGCGTAGGACATGTGGCCGACCGCGACCGGATCGGTGGTCAGGTGGTCGAGGTCGAGCAGGGCCGGGCTGTGCCGCCCGGAACTGAAGCCGAAGTGCCCTTCCCGCACCAACCGCTCGCGCTTCAGGTCGGTCAGGATGTTTCCCTGGAGTGCTCCCATGTATGCACCGCCTCCGCGGCCGCGACCGCCAGCCTAGCCTGATGGGCGCAGGGTACCGCAGGGCGGCCGCCGGGTCAGGCGATCCGCAGCGCGAGCCGCTCCACGAGGGCGAGCAGGGCGTCCCGGCACGGGTTCGGCCCGGGCGCGGCGGCTGCAAGCAGCAGGTCGCGGGCGCGGTCGTGCTCGCGGGCGACCTCGGCGGCGATGGCGGCCTGAACGTCGCAGGCGGCGAGGAGGGCAAGGACCCGGGCGATGCCCTCCGGGCCGATTTCGGGCTCGGCGTAGAGGCGGTCGAGTTCGGCGCGCTCGCCGGGTCCGAGCCGCTGGCGGAGCAGCAGGATGGGCAGGCTCTGCTTGCGGCGGCGGATGTCGTCGGCGGGCGCCTTGCCGGTGTCGGCCTCCGCGCCCCAGATGCCGAGGGCGTCGTCCTGGAGTTGGAAGCCGAGGCCGAGGGCGAGGCCAAACTCGCCGAACTGGTCGGCGCGGCCGCCGTCCGCGCCGCCGAGCACGGCGCCCGCCCAGGCGGCGTAGCGGACGATCAGCGCGGTCTTGCCCTCGATCATGGCGAGGTAGTCGGCGGGGGAGACGTCATCGCGGCCCTCGAAGCCGAGGTCGAGCGTCTGGCCGGTGACGATGCCGATGGTCATGCGGTCGAAGGCCTCGACGAGGCGGACCGCGAGGGCGGGATCGCGCCCGGCGATGCGGTAGAGCGGCAGGTGCGCGGCGGCGAACAGGGCGTCGCCAGCGTTGATGGCCTGGCCGATGCCCCAGAGGTTCCATACCGTGTCGCGGTGGCGACGGGTGGGGCTTTCGTCCTGCACGTCGTCGTGGATGAGGGTGAAGTTGTGCAGCAGTTCGATGGCGGCGGCGGCAGGAGCGGCGGCAAGTGGATCGCCGCCCGCCGCGCCTGCGGCGAGCAGGGCGACCGCCGGCCGGATGCGCTTGCCGCGATTGACGGAGCCTTCCGGCAGCGGTTGGAGATCGGCGCCTGCCTCCCCGAGGTGGTAGCGGACCATGCCTGCGAGCAGCGGAGCGCCGCCGTCGAGGGACGCCACGGCGTCGGCCATGACCGGCGCGATGGTGGCGTCCAGGTCGGGAACGGGGCTGGCGGCGGAGGGACTGGGCATCCGGACGAGGCTCCCGGTGAGGCGCGCCCGCGGGACCATCCCGCGCGGCGAGGCGGCGGCTAGGGTAGCGCACCCGTGCGCGTCCGCGGGTAGCGCGGATGGGAACGTTTCGCCAATGCATCACGTACTATTCGCGAAAGGTCGATGAGGGCCTGAATGTCCAGACGCCCCGCCGTGGAGATGGAAGCCGCGCCGGGATCGTGGGGCAACGGACCCCCGAGGGAGTTGAGCGGGACATGTTCTATTTCGATCCGATGTACCTGATCTTCATGATCCCGGGCGTGATTCTCATGCTCTGGGCGCAGGCCAAGGTCAAGGGCAGCTACACCAAATTCAGCAAGATCCGGAACGACGAGAACCTGACGGGCGCGCAGGTGGCGCGGAGGATTCTCGACGCCAACGGGTTGAGCATGGTCCCGGTCGAGATGACGCCGGGCGAACTGAGCGATCACTACGACCCGCGCAAGCGCAGCCTGCATCTCTCGCCCGCGGTGTACAACGAGCCGTCCATCGCGAGCATGGGGATCGCGGCCCACGAGGTCGGCCACGCCATCCAGCACGCGCAGGCCTATGCGCCGCTCCAGTTCCGGACGGCGATCGTGCCGGCGGTGAACATCGGCTCCAACCTCGGCATTTTCGTCCTGATCGCCGGCGTGATGCTGGCGAACCAGACGATGGCGTGGTGGGGCGTCGGCCTGTTCGCCCTGACCACGGTGTTCGCGCTGATCACGCTGCCGGTGGAGTTCGACGCCTCGCGGCGGGCGATGCAGCAACTGCAGCGGCTCGGAATCGCGGACGGCGGCGTGGCTGGCGGCCCGGAACTTGCCGGGGTGAAGACGGTGCTGTCGTCGGCGGCGTGGACCTACGTGGCCAGTTTCGCCTCCTCGCTGCTGACGCTGCTGTACTACGTGAGCATGGTGAGCCGCTCGAGC
>JBJTKE010000661.1:0-1249 GCA_046096285.1 Chloroflexota bacterium | reverse complement strand
GCCGCCCGCGCCTCCGCCTCGCGCTGGGCGTCCAGCAGCGCAACGGCGGCTGCCGCCCGCATCTCCGCGGTCGGAGCAGCGGCCGATGCGCTGCTGGACGCCCTGCGCGAGGCGGAGGCGCGGGCGGCGGGGTTGCTGCGGGTGTTGCCAGAGGGTGGCGGGGCGGAACGCACCGTTGGAGAGCGAGCGCTGGCGCTCTTTCTGCTCGATCCGTCCTCGCTGGCGAACCTGACGCGGGCGATGCGGCGGTTGGTGGACGACGCGGCGCGGGAGGGTCAGCCGAAGTAGCGGCGCTCCCAGGCGGCGGCGGTTTCGGCGGGGACGCGGAGGAAGGTCGCGGTGGCGTCGGCGAGGACCGCGCCGTCGGCGTCGCGGATGTCACCCACTGTTTCGACGACCTGGCCGCGGACCAGCACGACGCGGCCGCTGATCTCGAGTTCCGCGCCGACGGGGACGGGCTTGCGGAAGCGCACGGCCATCCTGGCGGTCATGGCCCAGACGCCGTCGGCGTAGGTAGCCCAGGCCATCGCCTCGTCGAGCATCGCGGAGAGAATGCCGCCATGCACGATGCCGGCGAATCCCTCGTCCTGCGGGCGGGGAACGAACAGGGCGCGGACCCCGTCGCCTGCCCGTTCGAAGCGGAGCCTGAGGCCGCATTGGTTGGCGGGGCCGCAGCCGAAGCAGTTGTGGTCGGCGTCGGGCGGCAAAATCGCGGCGGTTGGCTCTGGCATGAGGCGGAATCCTGCGCTGCGGCGGCTGGCATGGGGCGCTAGCGTACGCGATGGCAGGAACCTTGCCCCGGGCCAACCAATTCGTCTAATCTTGAGCGAGAACTCAAGTACTGGAGGCGAGGGCGGCGATGGCAACGAGTTACCGCGATCTCCTGGACCGGATCAGGGCGAACATCCGCGAGGTCGACCCGGCGGAGGCGGATGCGCTGCGGCGCTCCGGGGCGCTGATGGTGGACATCCGCGAGCAGGACGAGGTCGAGCAGGGCATGGTGACCGGCGGGGTGCACATCCCGCGCGGGTATCTGGAACTGCGGATCGAGGAGGTCGATGCCGACCGCGAGCGGCCGGTGGTGATCTACTGCGCCGGGGGCGTGCGTTCCGCGTTCGCGGTCAGGGCGCTGCAGGACCTGGGATACCGGGATGTGGTCTCGCTGTCCGGCGGGTTTTCCGGGTGGAAGGCTGCCGGGATGCCGTGGCAACTGCCGAAGACGCTGACCGCCGACCAGCGGCGCCGGTAC
>JBJTKE010000660.1:0-4610 GCA_046096285.1 Chloroflexota bacterium | reverse complement strand
GCTGAAGCCGCGGATGCTCCCGGCGCTGCCGGGGCTGCTCGGGCGGGCGGGAGCGGCGGAGTGCCGCTATCCGGGGATGCGCTGCCGCAACGACCTCGCCTGCTGCCGCGGCTCCTACTGCGACGGGGGCGCCTGCCGGTGCAACACCAACCGCATCCAGTGCGGGGATTTCTGCGTGTCGCGGCAGATCGCGAACACTCGCGGATGCTGCAAGCCGTACAATACCCGCTGCGTCTTCGGCGATCCGGTGCCGTGCTGTGGGCGCTCCCTCTGTACTGGCAGACTGGACGACGCCTGGGTCTGCTGCGGGCTGGAGTTTCACCCCTGCACGCCGGAAACCGCCGGATACTGTTGTTCGAGGCAATGCACCGAGGCGGGCCGGTGCGCTCCGGTCCCGCCACCCGCCGCGAGGAAATGACGCCATGCAGACTGCGCTGCTGCTCCTGTTCGCCGCCCTGGTGGGGCTGTTGAGCGCCCATGTTCCCTGAACGGTGAACATGGGGCTGAGCCTCGGTCTCCTCGGTCGGGGGGACGGCAAGCGGGCGTGGCGGTACGGCATCATTCACGTGCTTGCGGCTGGGGTTGGCGGGGCGGCGGTGGGCGGACTGCTGGCCGCGGCAGGCGGCCTGTTCGGGCTCGCGCAGTGGCGGCTCTGGATCGTGGGGGCGACCGCGCTCGCCGCGCTCGGGCTGGCGCTGTGGCTCAAGACCTATCAACTCGGGCGGCAGCGGCAGGTTCCCCGGCGCTGGGCGCGCGGCACCGCCCCGGAGAAGATCTACACCCTGTGGGGGCTGATGATGGGGTGCGGACTCTACACCCCCATCTATCACACGGCCCTGATGGTGCTGCTGGCGTTCCAGTTGACCGGGAGCGTCGGGCAGGGCCTGGCGAGCGGGCTGCTGTTCGGGCTGGCGCGGCAGGCCACCGCGCTCTGGCCGGTCGCGCGCCGCTACGACCCGGAGCAGACCATGTCGCTGCTGGAGCGGCTGCGGCCGGGCGCCCGCGCGCTGAACATCCTGCTGATCGTCGCGGGGCTGGCGTTGCTCGCCGCCGGGCAGCGGTAGGCTCCTGACCGGAGGGAGGGCCGCGGGTGTGACCGGGATGGGAACCGAGCACACGCGCCGGACGATCCGGCCGGTCAAACTGCTGCCGCCGGTCGTGCCGCCGGACGCCATCCGGCGGCCCCGGCTGCTCGCGGCCCTCGACCGTGCGGCATCGATCCCGGCGACGCTGGTGATCGCCGGGCCGGGATACGGCAAGACGACGCTGCTGGCGCAATGGGCGCGGAGCGCGCGGCGTCCCGGCGTCTGGATCTCGCTCGATCCGGGCGACGACGACCCGGTCATCTTCGCCTCGCTGCTGGCGGCGGCGCTCGAGCGGCTGGCGCCCGGCGCGATGGCGGGCGTGGCCACGCTGCTCCAGCGTCAGTCCCCCGATCCGCGCGTGCTGGGGGAGGCGCTGGCGGATGCGCTGGCGACGACCGGGCGCGCCTTGACGCTGGTGCTCGACGACTACCACGCCGTCGCGCCCGATTCGCCGGTGAACCACCTGATGGGCGCGATGCTCGGCCAGCCTCCGCCGAACGCCCATTTCGTGATCGCCGCGCGCTGGCGGCCTGACATCCCGGCGCTGGATGCGCTGGAGCGCCGCGGCCTGGTCGATGTGCTGGACGAACATGATCTCCGGTTCTCCGATGCCGATGCCATGCGCCTGCTGCGGTCCGCGATGCCGAAGGATGCCGACCCGGCATCGGGCGCGGACCTGCTGTCGAGGCTGGACGGGTGGCCGGCGGGCGTTCGGCTGGCGTGGCTCGGGTTGCGGCAGTCGCGCGGGAGACCGGCCGAGGCCTGGCGGATCGAAATCCATGCCCGGGAGATGCTGGATTCGTTCGACGAGGAGGACCTGACCCTGCTCGAGCCGCTCTCGGTCGTGGAGGAGGTATCGCCATCGCTGGCGGCGGCGCTGGGTGGCGTCCGCGATGCCGCGGCGGCAGAGGCCGCGCTTGCGGGGCTGGCCCGTCGACGGCAGTTCGTCACCGCGATCGGGCCGGGCGGCTGGTACCGGCTCCATCAACTCCTGCGGGACGCCCTGAACCGGCGCCTGGAGGGGCGGGTGGGGGCGGCGGGGATCGCGCGGCTGCACGCCCTGGCGAGCGACTGGTTCGAGGCGCACGACCAGATCGCCGCCGCCATTCGCCACGCGGTGCTGGCGGGGCACGTGGAGCGTGCCGTCGGCCTGATCGAGCATCATGCCTACGGGGTGGCGGACCGCGCCACCTGGGACAGCGTTCGGGTTTGGATGCGCCATCTGCCGCCGGGCGTGTCCGGCCAGCGGCCGGGGCTGCTGCTGCTCGAGGCCAACCTGCTGGGCGAGGACGGACTCATCCCTCCCATGGAGGCGACGATGGCGCGAGCCGCGGCATTGCTCGACTCCTGGCCGGACCCCGAGGAGGCCGAGGCGTGGCGGCGGGAGTTCGATGGGCTGGCCTGCTACGCCGCCTCCATGTATGGCCATGCGACCGCCACGGTCGCGCTGGCCCGGGAGTTGCTGGACGGCCCGCGGGCGTCCGCGACGGCGAAGAGTTCCGCGCTTGCGCTGATCGGTTTCGACCGGTACGCCGAGGGCGACGAGGCGGGCGCGCTCCAGATCCTGCGGGAGTTCGAGAGGACATCGACCGAGCGGGACGTTCTCTGGGCCACCGCGACCATCGGCCAGGTCTGGATGCTCATGATGCAG
Organism: Chloroflexota bacterium; assembly: GCA_046096285.1. Taxonomy (GTDB): domain Bacteria; phylum Chloroflexota; class Chloroflexia; order Thermomicrobiales; family UBA6265; genus CADCWF01. The sequence continues at coordinate 1,874 of JBJTKE010000660.1, read as the reverse complement.
GGTGCGCCCGCCGCCGCGCTCGCCGCGGGACTGCGGGCGCTCGAGGCCTCGGCCGCCGCGCCAGCGGGCGGAGGCTACCTTGGGCCGTGGGCCGGAGCACTCGCCGGGTTGATGGCGTATGAACTCGGCGATCTGGCGATGGCGCACGGCATCATCGAGAGCGCGGACCGCCTGGGGCGGTTCGGCGGCCCATGGGCGGAGTTCACCAGCGCAGCGACGATGGCGCTGGTGCGGAGGGCCTCGGGCGATCCCGCTGGCGGTCTCGCCCGGTCCCGGGAATTGTCGGCGGCGCTGGCGCTGAGTGGCGAGAGCCCGTGGACCGCGCTGGCGATGTCGCTGGAAACGCGGTTCGACATCCTCGACGGGCGGCCGGATGCCGGGGATCGGCTGTTGATGCAGCCCACGCTGCCGGTGACGCCGCCATTCTCGTTCGTCGAGAACCCATTGCTGACGCGGGGGTTGGCGCTGCTGGCCCGTGGCGGCCCGGGAGACGCCGGGGCGGCGCTGGCGTGCGCGCGCGATCTCCGGGCCGCCTGCGAACGGCAGCGCGACCGCTGGTGGCGCGGGCGGGCGAAGGCGCTGGAAGCGATGGCGCTGGATGCCCTCGGCGACCGGGTCCGGGCGCTGCCCCTGCTCGACGAGGCGCTGGTGGAGGCGCGTGAGGGGATGGCCCAGCGGTTTGTCGATCTTGGACCCGGGCTGGTTCCGCTGCTGGAAGCGGCGGCCAGCGAGAGCGACGGCGAATTCGCCAGGATCGCGTCCGGCCTGCTCGCCCGGCGACGCGAGCGCACAGGCGCAGCCGCGTCAGCGGCCGCCGGGTCATCCAGGACCGCCAGGCTGACGCCGCGTGAGCTGCAGGTGCTGGCGATGCTGCGCGGCCGGGCGACCAACCGGGAAATCGCCGAGGCGCTGGGCGTGTCGGAGGGCACCGCGAAAAAGCACGTCGCCAACCTGTTGCACAAGCTGGGCGTGACCTCCCGCCGCGCGGCCGGCGAGTTGGCGGCGAGCGTCACCTGACGTCCCGGCTACGACGGATGGAACGGGGGGGTCGCCATCCCGGAGTGAGGTGCGCGCAATGCATCGCGCGTAACAGGGGGAGGGCCGCACATACTCACAAAATAGGTATTTACTTTCCCAAGGCTCCGCACCGATTGTAGAACCCACGAACGCCCGGGTGACCTGGTGCGGGTGGCGAGTGCCATCCCCCGGCACAGGGGGCGCCACGGGGAGGCATCGGCATGGACGAGCGGAAGTTCGACCGGCTGTCGCGCGCGTTCGGCATGGCGGCGACGCGGCGCGCCGGGATCATCGCGGCAGTCGGCGCACTGGCAGGGGCGGGCGCGGCCCTGGCCAGGCGGCCGGGCGCTCCTGGCGGCGCCGGAAAGCCGGGTGGGGCGGGCCCTTGCGGCAACGGCAGCGTGGAAGACAACCGGTGCACCAGAAACGGGCAGTGCTGCACGAAGTACTGCGCGGTGGACCGCTGCCGCTGCAAGCCGAACTGGATGGCCTGTGGGGAGGACGGGCAGTGCTGCTCCGGATCGTGCATCCGCGGCCAGTGCGACGGCGGTTGCAGTGTGGCGGGCGCCCGGTGCGAGGAGACGTTCAACTGTTGCAGCGGCATGAGTTGCACGAACGGGACCTGCACGAAATCGGGCAAGGCATCGTGTGGGAGGCGCAACTGCCCGGGTTGCTGCAACGGCACGATGTGCCGGGTGGGCGCCTCGAAAAAGGCTTGCGGCGCAAACGCCGACATCTGCGTCGCCTGCGTTGGCCGGAGCACCTGCACCGGGAGTCCATTTGGAGCTGAGGCGACGGCGACAGACCGCCCTACCTCGACGCCGGCAGCCCCGGACCCGCCACCCGTTGTGACGACG
>JBJTKE010000659.1:0-1912 GCA_046096285.1 Chloroflexota bacterium | reverse complement strand
GTCACCCTGAGGTTCAGCCTGGTCGATCCGGGCGCCTACACGGTGACGGCGCGGACGAAGAGATACGGCGGGAGCAGGACGGTCACCATCACGCCGGACCAGACCGGCGCAGTGTATGTGCGGCTGACCCGCGCCGGGGCCGGGGAGTGAGGCGCGGCATGGGCATGACCATGGGCAATCGACGCATGAGAACGATCGCGCGCGGGTTGCTGGTGGTGGCGGCGCTGGCGCTGCTGCCCCTGGCGGGGCTGGGGCTTGGGCGGGAGCGGGGGCCGCGGCGGGTGGTGGCGCGAGCGTCCTCGCAGGACTCGCTCTGGGCCGGCCGCGGCCAGTACCTCGCGGCGTGCGCGAATCCGTCGTCGCCGGCGTCGCTGGCGGGGTGCTTCAGCCCGCCAGTGTTGTTGCCGCCTGTCACGGTCTCAGCGATGGCGACGGATGGCGTCAACGTCTACTACGCAACCGAGTTCGCCGGTGCGTACAGCTGCCCGATCGCGGCCCTGGGAGCGAACTGCACCCACATCATGGCCGGGCCGTGGCCACCGACCGTCCAGAAAGAAGGAAATTCCGTCAACGCGCTGGCAGCCTATGACGGCCAGATCTGGATCGGGCAGGAGAACGGGCAGATCTACCGCTGCGCGGCGAACATCCCGTATGCCAGCCAGGGCAGCGCGCCTCCCGGGTGTACCCTGCTCGACGACGCCGGGCAACGCGACGTGATGTCGCTGCTGCTGGCGAACGGCAGGCTGTACGCTGGGCTCGCGGTCTATGGTTTAGGCGAAGAGAAGAAGAAACAGGGCATTCTCTGGAGTTGCGATCCGCAGGCCGTGAACGCGTGCGAAAACCTGGATTACTACGGCAAGACCTACGCGGTGGCGCTTGCCGCAGGCGGCGGCTACCTGTGGGCCGGGCTGGAGAATGGCATCCTCTGGCGGTGCGATCTCAATGCGGCCAACGCCTGCGCCAACTGGGACACCGCCGGGTACCAGATCAACTCCCTCTCCTACGACGGGGAGGGCACGATCTACGCGGCGGTCTATGACGCACTCGACGCGTACGGCAGCACCGAGGGCGCGATCTGGTCCTGCCCGACCGCGGCCGCCAACCAGTGTTCCAACCTGATCTCCGGCATCAATGGGGCGTCGGTGGCTGCTGGCGACGGGAGCGTCTTTTCCAGCACGTCGGCGGGTTTGAACTTCGGGACGAGCGCCTTCACGGCGACCTCCGACAACTTGAAGTTGGCGGACCTGCTGTACGTTCCCGCCGGGGGCGTGACCGGCGTCGGCGGCGTTTTGGTGAAGGTGCTGGGCGGCAAGTGGACCGACAAGCTTGGCAAGCGCTGCGAGAAGAGCGGCAAGGGCCTGAATGGCATCGTGAAGGTGACAGGACCGTTCGGCAACGACCAGACGGTGGCCGTGAACCTGTGCGCGCTGGCGAAGGGCGGCCGCGTGAAGGAAAGGGTCGATCTGCTGGAGCAGGGAATCTACACGGTGCAGGTGGAGACGACGAACGCGAAGAAGCAGTTCAGCGGGAGCGTGACGTTCACGGTCGAGACGGACACGACCGGCGGGGTGAAGGTGCGGCTGGCGCGCGCCGGAGCAGGAACGTGAGGAGCGGCATGCTGGCACGTACTCGACGCATGGGCACGATCGCGCGGGGGCTTTTGGTGGTGGCGGCGCTGGCGCTGCTGCCGCTGGCGGGGCTGCTGCAGACGCCGCGGCCTGGAGCGGCGCAAACGTCCTCGCAGGACTCGCTCTGGGCCGGCCAGAGCCAGGTACTGGGATGTTCCACACCTTCCTGCGGGACGGGTGGTATGGCGGTCCCCTACTTCGCGGCGTGCGCGAATCCGTCGTCGCCGGCTTCGCTTTCGGGCTGCTTCAGCGCGCCGACGGACCCCGGCAACTCGGGCCCCATC
>JBJTKE010000658.1:0-6998 GCA_046096285.1 Chloroflexota bacterium | reverse complement strand
TCGTAGACGCCGCGAGCGAGGCCGTCGCCCTCGAGGAGCGGGGCGCCGGTGCGGCCGTCCTCGTTGGTGACGGCGCGGGACCGCCCGCGGACCTGCTCGGCTACATCGAGGCCCATATCGAGCAGGGGCCCGCCCTCGAGGCGCTCGACGCCCCCCTCGCGGTGGTCACCGCCATCGCCGGCCAGACCCGCGTGGCCCTCGCCTTCACCGGGCAGGCGGGGCATGCTGGGACCGTCGCCATGCCGCTGCGGCGCGACGCACTCGCCGCCGCCAGCGAGACCGTCCTCGCCGCCGAGGCGCTCGCGCGGCAGACCGAAGGCCTGCTCGCCACCGTCGGCGAATTGCGCGTGCTCCCCGGCGCCAGCAACGTCATCCCCGGCGAGACCCGGCTCACGCTCGACATCCGCTCCCCCGACGATCCCGTGCGCGATCGCGCCGTTGCCCACCTCGAGACCCTGACCGCGGAGGTCGCCTCCCGCCGTGGGCTGGTGCGGTCGTGGCAGGTCGTGCAGGCGAACTCCGCCGTGCCAATGGACGCGGAGCTCACCGCGGCGCTTGCCGATGCCGCCGCCGCCGCGGGTTTCCCGCCCCACCGCCTGCCCAGCGGCGCGGGCCACGACGCGGTGATGATGACCCGCGCCTGTCCGGTCGCCATGCTCTTCGTCCGCTGCGAGGGCGGCGTCAGCCACCATCCCGCCGAGGCCGTCGCCGAGGCCGACGTGGCCGCCGCGCTCGCCACCCTGTCGCTCGCGGTGGACCGGATCGGCCGCGACGCGGGGCAGGCGCGGCGCCGCGCGCTGCCGTAGACTCCCGGTCGGCAACTGCAAGGAATCAGCCGAGATGCCGCGTCACGATCTCATCATCCGCAACGTCACGGTCGTCGATCCCGCCGGGATCGCCCGGGCCGACATCGCCTGCGACGGCGGCATGATCGTCGCCATTGCGCCGGATGCCCCCGGCGAGGCCACCGAAACCATCGACGGCTCGGGCCTGCACGCCTTCCCCGGCGTGGTCGACGCCCACGTCCACTTCAACGAACCGGGCCGCACCCACTGGGAGGGCTGGGCCACCGGCAGCCGCGCCCTCGCCGCGGGCGGCGGCACGGTCGCCATCGACATGCCCCTCAACTCCTCGCCGCCGGTGCTGGACACCGCCGCCTTCCGGGACAAGGCGGTCGCCGCCGCCGCATCGTCCCTCGTCGATTTCGCCCTCTGGGGCGGCCTCACCCCGGACAGCCTCGGCGCGCTCGACGACCTCGCCGCCGCCGGCGTCGCCGGCTTCAAGGCGTTCATGAGCAACAGCGGCATCGACGAGTTCCGCGCCGCCGACGACGCCACCCTCTGGGAGGGCATGGCCGCCGCCGCCCGCCTCGGCCTGCCGGTCGCCGTCCACGCCGAGAACGACGCCATCGCCGGCGCGCTTGGCGCCCGCTTCCGCGCCCGGGGCCGCACCTCGTGGGCCGACTGGACGGCCTCCCGCCCGGTGCTCGCCGAGACCGAGGCGATCGCCCGCGCCATCCACCTCGCGGCCGACGCCCGCTGCGCCCTCCACGTGGTCCACGTCTCCAGCGGTGCGGGTGTGGCGCTGATCGCCGCCGCCCGCGCCCGCGGTCAGGACGTCACCGCCGAAACCTGCCCCCACTACCTGACCCTCACCGGCGCGGACCTCGAAACCCTCGGCGCACTCGCCAAGTGCGCGCCCCCGTTGCGCGACGAGGCCGAGCAGGCCGCGCTGTGGGCCGCCCTCGCCGCGGGCGACATTCAGACCGTCGCCTCCGACCACTCGCCCTCGGACCCCGCGCTGAAGCGCGGCGCCGACGCCTTCGCCGTCTGGGGCGGCATTGCCGGGGTGCAGTCCACCCTGCCGTTGCTGCTCACCGGCGGCGTGCACGACCGCGGTCTCTCCCCCGTGCTCGTCGCGGAGGTGACCGCGGCTGCGCCTGCCTCCCGCTTCCGCCTGCCCGGCAAGGGCCGCATCGCTCCGGGATTCGACGCCGACATTGCCCTCGTCGATCTCGCCGCCAACTGGACCTTCGACCCCGGCGACCAGCAGGACCGCCACCGTCAGAATCCCTACGCCGGCCGGGCCATGCGCGGCCGGCCGATCCGCACCATCCGCCGCAGCCAGACCATCTGGCGCGACGGCGTGCCCGCCGCGGGCGCCGGCGGCCGCCTGCTGCGGCCAACCGCCCGCTGACCATCCGCCGCCGCCGCCGGGAACCGCTCCCGGGCAGGTGGCCACACCCGGGAGCGCTCCGACCGATGCTCTGGCAGACCTACCACCAGCCCACCTCCCTCGACGAGGCCCTGCGGTTGCGCGCGGGATTGCCCGACGCCCGCCTCGTCGCTGGCGGCACCGACCTGCTCGTCGAGTACGGCCGCGGCGTTCGCCGGGCCGCCACCGTGATCGACCTGACCCGCGTGCCGGGCATCGACGGCATCGTTCTCGACGGCGAGGTGATCCGCATCGGCGCGCTGGCCACCCACAACGACGTCGTCGCCTCCGCGCTCTGCCGCGACCGCGCCGCCCCGCTCGCCGAAGCCTGCTGGGAAGTCGGCGCGCCGCAATTGCGGACCCGCGCCACCATCGCCGGCAACCTCGCCACCGCCTCCCCGGCCAACGACACCATCACCCCGCTGGTCGCGCTCGGCGCGTCGGTGGTGCTGGCAAGCGGCCGCGGACAACGCGAACTCCCCCTTTCGGAGTTCCATACCGGCGTTCGCCGCACCGCGATGGCCCCGGACGAACTGATCCTCGAGATCCGCGTGCCGGTGATGCGGCCCGGCGAACGCGGGCGCTTCCTCAAACTGGGCCTGCGCCGCGCGCAGGCCATCTCGGTGGTCAACGTCGCCGCCGTGGCCTCGCTGGACGGTGGCCGGGCGGCCGCGGCGCGGATCGCGCTCGGCTCGGTCGCGCCGACCATCGTCCGCGTCCCGGACGCCGAGGCGTTCCTTGCAGGCCGGTCCCTCGACGCCGCCGCCTGCGCCGAGGCGGGCAGGCTCGCCGCCGCCGCCATCACCCCGATCTCCGACGTCCGCGGCGGCGCGGACTACCGCCGGGCCACGGTCGCCAACCTCGTCGCCGACGCCCTGCGGCAGATCGCCGAGGACATTCCCTCCTCCGTGCCGCACGACCCGGTCCTGCTCGGGGCGCGTCCGCCGCGGCCCGTCGCCGCCCCCTTCGCCGGGACCATCCAGACCACCATCAACGGGCGGCCCGCCGCCCTTGCCGCATCCACCGGCCGGACCCTGCTCGACGCCCTGCGCGACGAGGCCGGCCTGACCGGCGCGAAGGAAGGCTGCGGCGAGGGCGAATGCGGGGCCTGCACCGTCTGGCTCGACGGGCAGGCGGTGATGTCCTGCCTGACCCCGGCGGCGCAGGCGCACGGCGCGGAGGTCGTCACCATCGAGGGCCTCGCCGGAACCGCCGGCCAACCCGCCGCCGACGGCCTGCACCCCCTGCAGTCGGCGTTCATCTCCTGCGGGGCGGTGCAGTGCGGCGTCTGCATCCCCGGCATGGTGATGGCGGGCGCAAAACTGCTGGCCGAACGCGCCGACCCCGCCATCGACGAGATCCGCACCGGCCTGAGCGGCAACATCTGCCGCTGCACCGGCTACCGCAAGATCTTCGACGCGGTGCAGGCCGCCGCCGGGAAGGAGTAAGCCATGACCCGCGCCTCCATCGTCGGCGCGCCGCTGCCGCGCCACGACGCCCTCGCCAAGGTGACCGGCGACGCCCGCTATCCCGCCGACCTGCTGCGGCCGGACATGTTGCGCCTCAAGACCGTGTTCGCCGGCCGCGCCCACGCCCGGATTCTCGGCATCGACGCCGCCGCCGCGCTCGCCGTGCCCGGCGTCGTCGCCGTGCTCACCGCCGCCGACGTGCCCTACAACGCCTTCGGTCTGATCGATCACGATCAACCCGTGCTCTGCGCCGACGTGGTCCGCTTCGCCGGGGACAAGGTCGCGGTCATCGCCGCCGAGACCGCGGAAGCGGCCGCCGCCGCCGCCGCCCTGCTCCGCGTCGAGTATGAGGACCTGCCCGCCGTCTTCGACCCCGCGGCCGCGCTCGATCCTGCCGCGCCGCTCGTCCACCGCACCCGCGGCACGAACCTGCTCTTCCAGTTGCCCATCGTCAAGGGCGACGCCGAGGCGGCCCTCGCCGCGGCCGACGTCGTCCTCGAGGGCGAGTTCTCCACCACCTGGCAGGAGCACGCCTTCCTGCAACCGGAGGCGGGCACGGCCTGGATCGACGAGCGGGGCCGCGTCGTCGTCGAGACCGCCGGCCAGTGGCTGCATGAGGACCGCAAGCAGATCGCCGACATGCTCGGCCTCGAGCACGATCAGGTCGTCATCCGCTATGCCGCCATCGGCGGCGCGTTCGGCGGCCGCGAAGACCTCTCGATCCAGCATGTGCTGGCGCTCGCCGCCTGGAAACTGCAGCGCCCGGTCGGGCTGGTCTGGTCCCGCGAGGAGTCGATCCTCGGCCATCACAAGCGGCACCCGATCCGCATCGCCTGCCGCTGGGGCGCCACCCGCGACGGGCGCATCACCGCCGTCGCGGGCGAGGTCCTCGCCGACGGCGGCGCCTACGCCTCCACCTCGCAGGAGGTGACCAAGGTCGCCACCCTGTTCGCCACCGGCTGTTACGCGGTCGAGAACGTCTCCCTGCTCGGCCGGGTGGCCTACACCAACAACGTGCCCTCGGGGGCGTTCCGCGGCTTCGGCGCGCCGCAGGCCTGCTTCGCCAGCGAGGTGATGGTCACCCGGCTCGCCCACGCCATCGGAATGGATCCGGCCGAGTTCCGCCGCCGCAACCTCTACCGCGAGGGCGACATCGAGCCGACCCGCAACCCGCTGCCCCCGGGCGTCTCCATCCGGCCGGTCTTCGATCGCTGCCTCGAGGAACTGGCCGCCCGCGGCTGGCGCGAACGCCTCGCGGCAGCGAGGCTGGCCGACCCGCCGTGGATCCGCCGCGGCATCGGCTACGCCGCGGGACACAAGAACCTCGGCTACTCCTTCGGCTTCCCCGAGCAGGCGACCGCGACTGTCGAACTCTGGGGCCGCGGCGAACCCGAGGGCGCGCGGCTGCGGGTCGGCGCGGCCGACGTCGGCCAGGGCGCCCACCTCGCCATGCGGATGATCGCCGCCGAGACCCTCGGGCTTGCCCCGGAGCAGGTCGAACTCGTCACCGACGACAGCAGCGAGGCCCCCAACGCCGGCAGCGCGTCCGCCTCCCGCCTCACCCTGATGGCCGGCCGCGCCGTCCACGACGCCGCCGCGCAGGCCCTCGCCCGCTACCGCGACGGCGAGGACCGCGAGGTCTCCGCCACCGTGCAGTACCGCCCGCCCGCCACCACCGCGCTCTCGCAGGAGACCGGCGAGGGCGTTCCCAACTATTGCTACGGCTACGCCGCGCAAGCGGTGGAGGTGGAAATCGACCTGCGGACCGGGCTGGTGCGCCCGACGCGGGTGATCTCCGCCCACGACGTCGGCCGCGCCATCAACTGGCAGCAGGTCGAGGGCCAGATCGAGGGCTGCCTCGCGCAGGCCATCGGGTACGCCCTGATGGAGGACCTCAAGACCCGGGACGGGCGCATCCTCACCCCCGGCTTCAGCACCTACCTGCTGCCGACCGCCCCCGACATGCCGGAGGAGATCGTGCCCGTCATCCTCGAACTCGCCGACCCCGAGGGGCCGTTCGGCGCGCGCGGCGTGGCCGAACTCCCGCTCGTGCCGTTCCTGCCCGCGGTCGCCGCCGCCATCCATGACGCCACCGGGGTCTGGCTCGACCGCCAGCCATTCACCCCGGAACGGGTGCTGGCCGCGCTCGCCCCGGCCGAGGCCGCCGACTGACCCGGGCGTTCCGGCCGCCGGGGCCGCCCCGGCCGCTCTACAATCCTCCGACCGGACGCCGGGGCCGCGGGGCCCCGGCCGCGACAGGAGTTCCCCCGATGGCAGACGAGTTCCTCAGGATCACCAGCGGCGAGTACGTCTTCCGCGCCCGCCTCGAACGCGAGGCCGCGCCCGGGACCTGCGCCGCCTTCCTCGAAAAACTGCCGTTCCTGAACAAGATCATCCACGTCCGCTGGTCCGGCGAGTCCTGCTGGATCCCGCTCGGCGATTTCGAGTTCGGCGTGGGCTTCGAGAACGCCACCTCCTACCCGGCGCCCGGGCAAATCCTGCTCTACCCCGGCGGCTACAGCGAAACGGAAATCCTCTTTCCCTACGGCGCCTGCGCCTTCGCCTCCAAGATGGGGATGCTGGCCGGCAACCACTTCCTGACGGTGGTCGAGGGGAACGACCGGCTGCGCGAACTGGGCGTCAAGACCCTGTGGGAGGGCGCGCAGGACATCCGCTTCGACCGGGACTGACGGCGGCTTGTACCCGGCGCACCAACACCTTTCCCCCGCCGGCGCCGCCATTGGTCTAGAATATGAAAGGTCGCGCTGATGCCTGATCGGCGCCGAACCCGCGGCATTTCGTGAGACGGAGGAAGGAACTCGTGGCAGTAACTCGACGAGGTCTCATCGCGTTCTCGGTGCTCGCGGCTCCCGGCGTCTCGCTGCTCCGCTCCGGCGGCGCCGCTGCGCAGGATGCCGAACCCATGAAGGTCGCGTTCATCTACGTCGGCCCCATCGGCGACGGCGGATGGACGTTCGCCCATGACCAGGGCCGGCTCAAGCTGGCCGAGGATTTCCCGAACGTCGAGACCGTCTTCCAGGAAAGCGTTCCCGAGAACCCGGCGGACGCCGAGCGGGTCATCCGCCAGTTCGCCCAGGACGGCGCGAACCTGGTCGTCACCACCTCCTTCGGCTACATGGATCCCACGATCAACGTGGCCAAGGACTTCCCGGACGTCCAGTTCATCCACATTTCCGGCTTCAAGCGGGCCGACAACGTCTCCACCGGTTTCGGCAAGATCGAGGAGCCGCGGTACGTCTCCGGCATGATCGCGGGCAAGATGACCAAGAGCAACATGCTCGGGTACGTCGCCGC
>JBJTKE010000657.1:0-1262 GCA_046096285.1 Chloroflexota bacterium | reverse complement strand
CACGCGCCCGGTTGTGGCCGAAGGGTTGAGAGCGCCATCGCCCGAGTCTCCATACGCCGCTGGCGTGGCCGGAGTATCGCCGGCGGACCCCCGCCAGCGGCCGTCGTCGCTGGCAGGGGTCCGGGCGGGATGCTGGCCGGCGCGCGCGGGCGCCGGCGCGTCAGAAGGTGCAGCCGGGCTTGGCCGTCAGCGTGCCGAAGGGCGCGCTCGGATCGGGAGAGACCGCGCAGGATGCGCCGCCGGTGTTGCCGAAGATGCGGTCCGGCCCGTTCATGGTGACCCCGCTGGCCGGGCCTGAGGTCTCGGAAACCAGCACTGCCACGCCGTCCGAGACGCCGGTATTGCCGGTGATCGCCGCGGTGTCGTCGATGGTGACCACGATCGAGCCGGACGCGGAGGGAACGAGCACCATCGCCGCGGCGCCGGCCCCGGTTGCGGTGTTGCCGCTGATGGTGGTCGTGCCGTCCAGCAGCAAGGTGGAGTTCATCGATCCCTGCTCGAGGCGGATCGCGCCGTTTCCATTGTTGGTGTTGCCGGTGACCGAGGAATCGGTCAGGGTGAGCCGGAACCCCGTGCCCTTGATCGCCTCGATGCCGCTGGCCCCCCGGATGGTCGATCGCAGGATCGAGAGGGTCGCCGTGATCGGGTCGCCAGTCAGCATGCTCCAGACGCCATGACTGACTGCCATGTTCTCAATGATGCTGTCCTCGATCAGCAGGTCTCCGGTGTCGCCCTGGAGGACGGCGCCGGCGGTCGTCGGCGCGGAGATGCGGCAGCGGCTCACGGTGAGACCGCCGGTGTCCGGGGCCACCATCGCGACGGTGACCACCTGTTTGTACAGGTTGCTGGAGGTGTTGGTCAGGTTCAGACCTTCGAGAATCCAGCGGCCGCTGGCGCTGATCGGCCCCTTGCTGACCTCTCCGACCGAGAAAACATACGCCTCGGCGCTCGCGATGTTGACGCCGGCCACGCCGTTGCAGGCGCGCACGGTCACGGAGCGACCGTCGGATATCTAGCCGCTGGTCCCGGTGAGCGTCCAGTCGCCGGCGTCCACCCGGAGGACAGCGCCGCTGGCGGCGAGAGTGAGCGCCTGGTTCAGGTCATTGCTGGCGCAGCCGGAGGCGCAGACGTCGCAGGTCTGCGGTTTGCAGACGCCGGCGTCGCAGTTGGCAGAGACGCAGTTGTTGTTGGCGGCGCAGGCCTCGCCGTTGGGCAGCAGGCAGTGGGTTCCCGCCGGGACGAACTCGGCGTAGTCGCGGCAG
>JBJTKE010000656.1:0-5602 GCA_046096285.1 Chloroflexota bacterium | reverse complement strand
GTTCAAGGACCTGCTCGAAAAACTCGGCGAGCCCGTGGTCGACAGCGCCATCGTCACCTCGGTTGAGCAGGCCCGCGAGTTCGCCCGGCAGGTCCCCCCGCCCCTCGTCATCCGCCCGGCCTACACCCTCGGCGGCACCGGCGGCGGCATCGCCACCACGCTCGAGGAGATGGACCGCATCGTCACCAGCGGCATCCCCGCCAGTCCCATCGGCCAGGTCCTGCTCGAACGCTCCCTCATCGGCTGGAAGGAAATCGAGTACGAGGTCATGCGGGACAGCGCCGGCACCTGCATCACCATCTGCAACATGGAAAACCTCGACCCGATGGGCGTCCACACCGGCGACAGCATCGTCGTCGCGCCGTCCCAGACGCTCTCGGACGACGAGTACCAGATGCTGCGCACCTCCGCCCTGCGGATCATCGCCGAACTGGGCATCGAGGGCGGCTGCAACGTCCAGTACGCCCTCGACCCGCACAGCACCAACTACTCCGTGATCGAGGTCAACCCCCGCGTCAGCCGCTCCTCCGCGCTGGCCTCCAAGGCTACCGGCTACCCCATCGCCCGCATGGCGGCCAAGATCGCCGTGGGCCGCACCCTCGACGAACTCGCCAACCCCGTGACCCGCAAGACCACCGCCGCGTTCGAGCCCGCCCTCGACTACATCGTCGCCAAGATCCCGCGCTGGCCGTTCGACAAGTTCAACAAGGCCGAGCGGACGATCGGCACCCAGATGAAGGCCACCGGCGAGGTCATGGCCATCGACCGCTCGTTTGAAGGCGCCATCCAGAAAGCCGTCCGCTCGCGGGAAACCGGCGCCAGAGACCTCCGCTGGGAGGAGGCCAACTGGACCGAGCAGCGCATCCAGGAACTCATCAGCCGCCCGAACGACATCCGGCTCTGGGCCGTGATGGCTGCCCTCCGCCGCGGCTGGGGCGTGGAGCGCATCCACGAACTCAGCCGGATCGACCGCTGGTTCCTCGCCAAACTCGAAGGCATGACCGCCATGGAGCGGGCGCTCGCCGAGGGCCCGCTGACCGACGAACTGCTCTGGCGCGCCAAGCAGATGGCCTTCAGCGACCGCACCATCGCCTCCCTCGTGGGCGCCTCCGAGGCCGACATCACCGGCCGCCGGGAAACCGCCGGGATGTACCCGGTCTACAAGATGGTCGACACCTGCGCCGGCGAATTCGAGGCCTTCACGCCCTACTTCTACTCCACCTACGAGTTCGAGGACGAAGCGCCGCGGATCGAGGGCGAGCGGACCATCGTCGTCGGGTCCGGCCCCATCCGCATCGGGCAGGGCATCGAGTTCGATTACTCCGCGGTGCAGGCCGCCCGCTCGCTGCACGAGGGCGGCGTCGCCTCGATCATGGTCAACTCCAACCCCGAGACCGTCTCCACCGACTTCGACGCCTCCGACCGCCTCTACTTCGAGCCGCTCGACGCCGAAAGCGTCCTCGAGATCATCCGCCACGAATCCCGCGACGAGCACAGCTACGCCTTGCCCGCCAGCCTCCAGTTCGGGGGCCAAACCGCCCTCAACCTCGCCGCCCCGCTCTCCCGCAAGGGCGTGCCGGTCCGCGGGTCCTCGGTCGAGGCCATCGACCTCGCCGAGGACCGCCGCCAGTTCGAGCGCTTCCTCCGCGAACTCGGCATCCCGCAACCCCCCGGCGCCGCCGTCACGACCCTCAAGGACGCCGAGTCGGTCGCCCGGCAGGTCGGCTACCCCGTGCTGGTGCGGCCGTCCTACGTGCTCGGCGGCCGCGCGATGGAGGTCGTCTACGGACCCGACCACCTCGCCCGCTACATCCGCAACGCCGCCGACATGAACCCCGAACACCCCGTGCTGGTCGACAAGTACCTGCTCGGCCGAGAAGTCGAGGTGGACGCCATCTGCGACGGCGAGCAGGTGCTCATCCCCGGCGTGATGGAGCACATCGAGCGCGCAGGCGTCCACTCCGGCGATTCCTTCGCGGTCTACCCGGCCATCAATCTCTACCCGGCAGAGGTCGAGACCCTCGTCGACTACACCACCCGCATCGCCCTCGGGTTGAACGCCCGCGGTCTGATCAACATCCAGTTCGTCATTCACGCCGGGCGCATGTACGTGCTGGAGGTCAACCCCCGCGCCTCGCGCACCGTCCCCTTCATGAGCAAGGCGACCGGCGTGCCCATGGTGCCGCTCGCGACCAACATCATGCTTGGCCGCACCTTGCGCGAGCAGGGCTACGAGGGCGGCCTCTGGCCGAAGCAACCGCTCGTCGCGGTCAAGGCTCCCGTCTTTTCGATGGCGAAACTCCGTGGCGTCGAGGTCCACCTCGGGCCGGAGATGAAGTCCACCGGCGAGGTGATGGGCATCGATCGCACCTTCGAGGCCGCGTTCTACAAGGCCCTCATCTCCGCCAACATGGGCATTCCTGCCCGCGGCTCGGTGCTCGTGGCGCTCTCCGACGAGGACAAGCCCGAGGGGCTCGAGATGATCCGTCAACTCGCCCGCATGGGCTTCAGGCTCTACGCCACCGAGGGAACCGCCGCCCTGATCGAACGGGCCGGGATGCCGGTTCAGTTGGTCACCAAGCGCAGCGGGCGCGGCCGCCCGGACATGCTCGACGTCATTCTCGAGCGCACCGTCAACTGCGTCATCAACACCCCCGGTCCGGCCGACAAGGAAATCCTCGACGGCCTCGAAATCCGCCGGGCCGCGGTGGAGCGGGGGATTCCCTGCATCACCTCCATCGACACCGCCCGCACCGTGGTCGATGCCATGGCCCGGGCAAACGCCGTCTATACTGTCAACCCGTTGCCGGCCTACCGGGAACGGGCGATCGGCTACTGAACCAGCCCACCGGGCGATTGGCGGAACGATGACCTTCGAGCAGGCTGCCGGCGCGGACTCCGGGACGCTCGCCCCGCGCGGGCTGCTCTCCAGCCGCGAATTCGAAGCCGAGATCACCGCGACCGAACCGGTCATGGGCGACTCGGTGCTGCTGACCGTGGCCGCGCCGGTCTCGGCCGCCCGAGAGTGCCGGCCCGGCCGCTTCTTCGAAATCGTCTGCCGCTACCAGGATTCCGCCGACCCGCTGCTCCGCAGGCCCTACTCGGTCTATGCCGCCGATCGCGAGACCGGAGCGCTCCAGTTCCTGGTGCGCCCCTACGGCCGGGGCAGCACCTGGCTCTCCCGCCGGCAGCCCGGCGAGCGACTCTCCCTGCTCGGCCCGCTTGGCAACACCTACGCCATCGACCCCCAGGCCCGAAACCTGCTGCTCGTCGCCGGCGGCGTCGGCGTCGCCCCGATGGTGATGCTGGCGCACGAGGCCGTCGCCACCGGGCGCAACGTCACCTTCCTGCTCGGCGCCGCCACCGCCGACGGCCTGCTGGCCGCAAGCAACCTGCCGGAAGCCGTCGAGTACATCGTCGCCACCGACGACGGCAGCAAGGGCCATCGGGGCTTCGTCACCAGCCTCGCCGGCGAGTACGTGCGCTGGGCCGACCAGATCTTCGCCTGCGGACCCGAGCCCATGTACCGGGCGCTGCGCCTCGCCATCGAGCCGCACCGCATCAATGGCCGACCGCCCGTGCTCGTCTCGATGTAGCGGGAGATGGCCTGCGGGCTCGGCGCCTGCCTCGGCTGCGTCGTGGAGACGAAGCACGGGATGCAGGCGTCCTGCGTCCAGGGCCCGGTCTTCGACATCGACGAAATCGTCTGGTAGGCCGATCCGGCCCCGCGAGGCGGCGGAGGGAACCATGTCGCAGCAGCCCGCCCGCGCCGACCTGAGCGTCGATCTCGCCCCGAACAACCCGCGCGAATTGCGGTTGGCCAATCCGGTCATTCCGGCCTCCGGCTGCTTCGGGTACGGGCTCGAGTACGCCGGCGTTATCGACGTCCAGCGGCTCGGGGCCTTCGTGTCCAAGGGGATCACCCCCAAGCCACGCTCGGGCAACCCAATGCCCCGCATCGCCGAAACGCCGGCGGGGATGCTCAACGCCATCGGCCTGCAGAATCCCGGCATCCGCGGCTTCCTCCGGAAGTACCCTCCCATCTGGGAATCCTGGACCGTGCCCGCCATCGTCAACATCTCCGCCGAAGCGGTCGAGGATTACGCCGAAATGGCCGCGCAACTCGACGAACACAGCGGCATCGCCGGCATCGAGGTCAACGTTTCCTGTCCCAACATCCACGCCGGCGGTTTCTGCTTCGGCTGGGACCCGGACATGACTGCCGAGGTCACCCGCGCCGTCCGCGCGGTGACCACGCTCCCCGTCATCGTCAAACTCTCCCCGGGCGCGGTGGATATCGTCGCGGTCGCCGCCGCCGCCGAGCAGGCCGGGGCGGACGCCGTCTCCCTCATCAACACCATGGTCGGCATGGAGATCGACACCCGCCGCCGCCAGCCGACACTCGCCAACCGGACCGGCGGCCTGAGCGGCCCGGCCATCCGGCCCGTGGCCGTGCGGATGGTCTACCAGGTCGCCGGCGCGGTCTCGATCCCGGTGATCGGGATGGGCGGCATCAACGAACTCGACGACGCCCTGCAGTTTTTCATGGCTGGCGCATCGGCGATCCAGGTCGGCACCGGCATCTTCGTCAACCCGAGCCTGCCCCTGCGGCTGATCGACGATCTGCAGTGCTGGCTTGACCGCGAGCGCCTGTCGTCGCTTTCGGAGATCGTCGGCGCCGCCAATCCGGCGGCGCAGGCGCGCCGCCAGCAGGCCGCCGCCGCCGGAGGAGCGGGCGCATGAAAATCAAGGCGATTCACCTGCTGCTGATCGCGGTTCCGCTCGCGCTCATTTTCGAGTTCGCCGGCATCGGCAACCCGACGATGATCTTCCTCACCTCGGCGCTGGCGATGATCCCGCTCGCCGGCCTGCTGGGGGAGGCGACCGAGGAGGTCGCCGTCTACACCGGCCCGAAGATCGGAGCGCTGCTCAACGCCACCCTCGGCAACGCCGCGGAACTGATCATCACGGTGGTGGCGCTCCGGGCTGGGCTGGTCGACGTGGTGAAAGCCTCCATCGCCGGGTCGATCATCGGCAACATCCTGATCGTCCTCGGCCTCTCGCTCTTCCTCGGCGGCCTGAAGAACGGCATCCAGCGCTTCGACGCCCGCAATGCCGGAACCAATGCGACGATGCTCATGCTGGCCATCGTCGCCCTCTCGGTCCCGGCCATCTTCGCCATCCCGAGCGGCGAGACCTCGCTGTCCCGCGACCGTATCCTCTTCCTGAGCGACGCGAAGGCCTTCGTGCTCATCGGCATCTACCTGCTCTACATCCTCTGGGTGCTCCGGGCGCCTGCGTCGGAAGACGTCGATCCCGGCCACGAACCGCACCCTCCGGCCATGCGGCTGCCAGTCGCGCTCGTCATCCTCGCCGTCTCGACCATCGGCATCGTGGTCATGAGCGAACTGCTGGTGGGCGCGCTCGAACCTGCCGCCGAGGCCTGGGGCCTCTCCGAGATGTTCATCGGCGTGATGCTGGTCCCATTGGTGGGCAACGTCGCCGAACACCTCGTCGCAGTGCAGGTCGCGCGGCAGAACAAGATGGAGTTGAGCCTCGGCATCGCGGTCGGCTCCGGGCTGCAGATCGCGCTGTTCGTGGC
>JBJTKE010000655.1:0-3104 GCA_046096285.1 Chloroflexota bacterium | reverse complement strand
GCCGCCGCCGCCGCGGGCGATGCAGCGGCCATCCTGGCAGTTGCCGCTGCAGCAGGTCTGGGAGGGCGTGCAGCGTTCCCCGCGTGGCACGCAGCGGCAGCGTCCGGCCGGGCGCTTGTCCTTGTCCCGGTCCTTGCCTTTGCCCTTGTTCTTGCCGGACCCCGATGATGCGGGACCGTGGGCACCCCGCGCGGCGCCGGATTTGCCCGTGCCGTCGATCTTGCAGTAGCCGGTGCAGCAGTCGGAATCGCGGGAGCAGGCGTTCTTGCGCTTGCCGGCGCCGCAGGGACCGGCGGCAGCGGGACGATGGCGGCGGGGCGCTGCGGCGGCCGGGTCACTGGCGGCGAGGCCGGCGGCGGCGGCGAGGCCGGGTCCGGCGGCGGCGGCGAGGGCCGCCCTGATGCCGGAACGGCGGGAGGCGGCTGCGCCGAGCAGCCGCGCGATGCGGTCGAAAGCCGATTGATCTACCGGGACCCTCCTCGTGATGACTGTGAACTACGATCGCGGCCTGCTCCAGCCAGCGGAAGCCGCTGCTCGCGCGTGGGCGTGGGCATGGGCATGGGCCTGGATGTCGCGATCGAACCGGGGACGCACCCGCGTCCGGGCCGGGAGCCAGCGCGAAGCCGTGCGCGCCCTTGGGGGGAAGGGAGGGCGCGGCTGCGGGTTCCCGGCCCGGATGCGGCCGGGCCGACCGGGATCCCGGCCACGGGGCGGCTCACCCTCGCCGGCCAGTGGTCAGGCGGTTTGCTTGACTGCGCAGTCAACCGTGAGGCGAGTCTAGGGGGCGCGGGGCCGCACGGCTATGGGGTTTTGGCACGGGTATGGTCACGGGTGAGGCAGCGGTCAGCGCGGGAGAGGCGCTCACGGGTGGCGGCGGCAATGCCGCGGGCACGCCTAGGCGAGCGTGAGGGACTCACGTACACAGCTGTGAGCACAAGACCGACAGCGCCGCCGGGCCACCGAGGCGCTCATCGCCGCGAACGTGGAGGTCGATGGCAACACCAAACACCAGCGGGTGCGCGGGCGGCGGCGTTCTCCTGAACGCGATCCCGGAGGGCCCGACCCGGCTGCCGATCCGCGGCGAGGCGGCCGCGATCGACGACGACGCGGCCTGCGGCGGCGGGGTCTGGTTGGACAGCGCGGCAACGTCGTCACCGGCCCGGCGGCGATCCAGAGCGCCGCGCCGGGTGATCGCGCGGGCGCGGCCTGCCGGAGACCGCGGCGGCGGCAATCACTGCGTGCCGTTGCAGTCGGCTTGGACGATAGCCACTGTACGTTTGCGGAAGAGAACGGGAGCGCGAGGGTCAGAGGTCTAGCTTGCTACTAATTCTTGACATCCACCTAAGCAACTCGTTCCTGCCAACCTCGGACAGGGATGCTCTTCTCAACCGACTTGAAGCGTTGCGCTGCGGTGGACTCCAATCGCTTGAATGAAGGCTGGCTCAGCGCCAGCGTAGCCACCACGGCTTT
Source organism: Chloroflexota bacterium (assembly GCA_046096285.1). Lineage (GTDB taxonomy): Bacteria > Chloroflexota > Chloroflexia > Thermomicrobiales > UBA6265 > CADCWF01. The sequence goes on along the minus strand of JBJTKE010000655.1, from coordinate 1,634 downwards.
TTCTTCTCCGGCTTCCGGAGTAGTTCTGGTTCAAGAACATCCGGGTTTGTGTCGGGCGCTGGAGGACGGGAATTTGCTAGTTCACCTTGTAGCTTAGGGGTTTCCTGCCAGGTATTCGTGTTGCCGGGAGATGATGGAGTCGACCTGCTTGGGATCGGAGGCCACGCGTTGGGCCCGGTGCCCAACTCGATGTTTCGTTTATCCGGCTGAGCCGGCTTCAATGCCCATCCTAACGACAGTGTTGGTTTCGGTTGCGACGGCCCAACTGCTGCAGGCTGGACTGGCTTGGGCGGAGTAAACAGAAGCGGCGACGCTTTGCCTCTGACGCTGCCGGCGGTTTTGGACAGGTTGGTCAACTCTTTCTTGTCGATAATCTGGAAATCACCGGGACCCCAGACGACCATATACGGGTTGACTTGCCCGCGTTTGTTTTCATAGCGCTGGATGAGCCCGGTGATTCTGACCACTTTGCCTTCGAGCGACGATCGGGTAATCCCTGCCTGTTCGAACTGCCGAATTCCCTCGCTCCAAACCATGATGCGGAAGTCGCCGTTTTGCCATTTTCCAAAATTGAGCGCCCAGCAGGGCTCGTTGCGACTCGTCGGCAACTGCGCCGCCTCAACGATTTCGCCGAAGGTTTCCACTTGGTCGCCTTCTCGATCCATTAGGCCGCTGCGATTGCTGCCAGGGATAAGGTCCCACTGGCGCCGCGCCTCTGGCACGGCAACGACCGCGCTCTGGGTCACTCGATGCTGCCCTGCTAGGAAGGCGTCGAGGCCCGGCACCTGATTTAGTGGAGTACGGCACAGCAGCGCGAGCTGATCGACCTGGGAACTCAGCGTGGTGATGGCCCGGAGATCACGGAAGAGGGGGGATGCTGCCGGATTGGCGAAGTCAGTAGCAACGAAAAGAAGGTTGTCGCCGTTGGAATACTTTTTCCAGAGTCCCGGTTCCGCGGCCAACGCCTGGAGACCGGTGGCGATGACGAGGCTGGAAAAATGGTCTAAGTCGGGGCCAAAGGAAGCTGCGTCCCGAAGCGGGCTCTGATAATTTGCGTGACCCATTTCCCGCGGCCCGCTCACTCCCATAGACGGAACGTACATGCCGTCGTAGTCGACCAGCACCAGCGCATCATTGCAAACCAGGATATTTCCATGCTGGAGGTCACCGTGGGCCAGCCCGAGACGAGTGAGCTCTTGGATGCTCTGTCGAAAGCTCTTAAGCAGCTGTTGCATCCGCAGCTGGTCAGCATGATGATCGGTGACATAGCGCTGCAGCGAGATGCCGTCGACCCATTCCATTTTCACGACGGGCCAGCGCGAACCCTTGGCGAGAATGCCGTCAGTCTGGTAGTCGAACTCGACGAACAACTTTGACGGATTGGATTTCAGGGTTCGGCCAATCGCCGCGTACCTGGTGTGCAGGTCCCCAGGGTCCTTGTGGAAGCAGCGGACTGCCCACGACTTACCGGCGTCGGTCAGCTTGAAGGTTACAGCGAAGCCGCCGGTGCGTGGACGCGGGTTGCCGAAACCGTCGGTCTCGGCTTGGGCTCTCCGCAGCGCCGAGTCAGTGAAGGCAACATGCGGGTTCTGGACGGCGACGCTGTAATCGCTGAGGGTCGGCCGGTTCATTAT
>JBJTKE010000654.1:0-5724 GCA_046096285.1 Chloroflexota bacterium | reverse complement strand
GTCCAGGAAGGTGACGAACCCCTGCAGAACGAGCGCCGATTCGTCGGCGTGACCATACCGGCGCCCTGCGGGCAGGCGGCCGGTCGCCACCGCGAGGGTTCGCCGGCCTTCGGCGCTGAAGCGGTCCGCGGTTGCCGCGATCCGGGCGGCGTCCGCCGGTTCGAGCCGCCGGACCGTTTCACCCGCGACCCAGGAATCACATGCCGCCAGCACCTGCTCCGGCGCTCCCTTGGCGATCAGCGTCACGGCGCCCCCGGGCTCGGCAGCGATGACCGAGAGCATCCGCCGGGAGGCGTCAAACGGGAGTTCATCGATGCGGGAGAAGGGGAGCGGCGCTCCAGCCTCGAGGATCGCGGCGTCGAGCGGTCCGGCGATGCCCGCCTGAAGAGCGCTGTTCGTTGCGGCGAGCGCGAGCACCCCCGGGGCCGGGTTCCCGAGCGGATCGGTTGCCGCATCCGTCCGCGCCGCGCCTGCCGTGAGCGTGCCGGTCTTGTCGGAGCACAGGGTGTCCATGCTCCCGAGGTTCTGGATCGCGGGCAGGCGCTTCACGATGACCTGCTCGTGAGCCATGCGCACGGCGCCCCTCGCCAGCGTGACCGAGGTGACCATCGGCAGCAGTTCCGGCGTCAGCCCGGTCGCGAGCGCGATGCCGAACAGGAAGCTCTCGAGCGGATCCCGCTTCAGCACCAGGTTGACCAGGACGACCCCTAGGATCAGCGCGAACACAAGCCGCATGATCAGGGCCGCGAACTGGCGGATGCCCCGCTCGAAGGCCGTTTCCGGCGCACGCTGGGCAAGACTCGCCGCGATCGCGCCGTAATCCGTCGCTCTGCCGGTGGCCGCGGCCAGCATGGCCCCGGCGCCGGTCAGCACCGACGAGCCGAGATACACGTTGGCGTCCGAGACATTGCCTGAGTCCGCCGAGCGGGCGGCCGGAACGGACTCGCCGGTCAGCATCGACTCGTCGAGGTTCAGGTCGCGGGATTCGAGCAGGCGCCCGTCGGCAGGAACCACGTTGCCCGCGGCGAGCCGCACGACGTCCCCGGGCACGATCTCCAGCACCGGGATCGCCCGCTCCCGTCCTCCGCGCACCACCGTGGCGGAGAGCGCCACCCGGGCCCGCAGGGCGTCCACCGCGCGCCGCGAGCGGTGCAACTGGACGGCGTTCAGCAGCACGTTCGAGGCGACGATCACCGCGATGATCGCGGCGTTGACCGGCTCCCCGAGAGCCGCCGACACCACGCACGCCCCCAGCAGGATCAGCACCAGCGGGTCGATCAGCAGCGACGCAAACTCCGCAAGTTCGCTGCGCCGGGAGACGACTGCCAGCGAGTTCGGCCCGCCCTCGGCCAGCCTGCGCGCCGCCTCCCCCTCATCCAGCCCGGCGCCCCCGGATTGCAGCGCCGAAGCCAGTTCAGCCGTCGGCATGGCGCGCCAGCCGTTCGCGTCGGGCGCGGGCATGCGCACGGGTCCGGCGGGCTTTCCGCCAGCGGGAACGGCAGCGGTGATCGTCATCGTCACGCCTGGCGCATCCCCGGATTCCGGCGGTCCCGGCTGGCAACAGCAGGAGAGAGCAAAAACAGGGTCCGGCGGCGGGCGCCGGACCCTGTCGATCTTCGGGGTGAATCGTCCCGCTTCGTCCCGCCGCCGGTTCGCGGCAGGCGGGGCAGCGGAAGCCTCACCATGCCCGGCCAGAAGGCCGCGCTAGTCGCAGCGGCGCTTGCAGTCGCGGCGGCACTGCTTGTTGGTCTTGCCTTCTCCGCAGTGGCGCTCGCACCGGTTCCGGCAGTGGCGGTTGCCGGCTTCGACGTCGAGCGCGGCGATGCCCGCGCCTCCGAGGCCAACCGCCAGCGCGGCCGCTTTCAGCAGCATGCCGCGGCGCGGGGCGCTTCCGGCCAGCTCCAGCGAGGCGCGTTCGATGCGGTCGTTCATGGTCCGATCCTCCCGATCTTCTCGATATCCGGGCGGTCGCCCGACCGCCCCGTGCATCCTCAGGTGTACACCTCACTGATGAACCACAGGTGAAAACCGCATGTGTCGCCGGTGAAACCGGCGGTTGCCGCCGCGATTTCCGTCGCGCGCGGCCTCCAGCACGATGCGACGCTCCGCAGCTGCCACCAGCCCGCGGGTCGCCGCCAACGCGTCCGGGCTGACCGAGATCGAGTCGATCCCGATTCCGACCAGGAATTCCGCGTATCCCGCGTAGGTCGACGGGGCCTGTCCGCAGATGGAGGTCTCCATGCCCAGGCCGCGCGCGGCGTGCACGATTGCGGCGATCGCAGCCAGCACCGCCGGGTCCCGCTCATCGAACAGCGCCGCCAGCGTCTCGCTGTCCCGGTCCACTCCCAGCACCAGTTGGGTCAGGTCGTTGGACCCGATCGAGACGCCTGCCACGCCGAGCGCGGCATAGTCCGGCAGGTAGTGAACGACGGACGGCACTTCGGCCATGATCCAGAGCCGGAAATCGCGGCTTGCGGTCAGCCCCGCATCGGCGATCGGCGGCAGGCAGCGGTGCAGTTCCTCCGGGGTGCGGACGAACGGCAGCATCAGGTGCAGGTTGCGGAACTCGGAGAAGACGCGGCGCACCGCGTCGAGTTCGAGCCGGAACAGGGACGGGTCCACGGCATAGCGGAACGCCCCGCGGACGCCGATCATCGTGTTTGCCTCGACGGCCTCGAACGCCTCGCACCCGGCGAGTTGCCGGAACTCGTTGCTGCGGAGATCGGTGGCCCGGTAGATCACCGGCCGGGGCGCGAAGGCGGCCGCAAATGCGCGCAGCGAGGCCGCCATCCGGTCCGCGAACTCGGCCCCCCGTTCCTCGGCGAGCAGCCTGCGCGGGTGGACTCCGTCGAGGGCCGAGAGCAGCATGAACTCGCCGCGCAGCAGTCCCACCCCGTCCGAGTCCACCACAGCGACCTCGGCCGCGCGCTCCGGTTCGGCCAGGTTCACCATGACCCGGGTGGCGGTGATGGTCCGGGCGGAAATTTCAGGTAGCGACCGTTCAGCCTGGGCGGGAGCGGGAACGGGAGCGGCGGCGCCTTCGGTGACGCGCCCGGAACCGCCGTCGACCGTCACCGTCATGCCGTCCCTGAGCGCGGACAGCGCGTTTCCCGCGCCGACGACGCACGGCACGCCCAGTTCCCGCGAAACGATGGCGGCGTGCGAGGTGATGCCGCCCCGGGCCGTGACGATCGCCGCCGCCCGCTTCATGAACGGCACCCAGTCCGGCGACGTGGACTCCGTGACCAGGATATCGCCCTCCGCGATGTTGGCCGCTTCGCCCGGAGTGGCGCAGATGCGCACCTTGCCGGACGCCACGCCGGGACTCGCGCCCGCGCCACGCACCAGTTCCGGCACGTCGGCCCCCGCCCGCACGGCTGGCCGCGGGGCGAGGTCCGGCGGGGCCGCCGTCACCGGCCGCGACTGGACGAGGTAGAGCCGATCCCCGGCATAGGCCCACTCGGTGTCCTGCGGGCTTCCGAACACGCGCTCGGCCCGTTTCACGAGGTCGGCCACCGCAAGAATCTGGGCCTCGCACAGGACGCGCCGGTCCGCTTCCTGTGGGGAGAGATCGATCCTCGCGCTCGCGCCGTCGCCGCCACGGGCCAGTTTGAACCGCTGGAGGCCGATCGTCACCTCCGTGATCTCGTTGGCCTGCCGGGAGACCCGGTAGCGGTCGGGTTCAACCTCCCCGGAGACGACCACCTCGCCGAGTCCGAACGCCGCCTCGATCACGATCACCGAGCGGTCGCCGCTCGCCGGATCGAGCGAGAAGGCGACCCCCGCCGCGTCGGCGTCGATCATCGCCTGCACGATCACCGCGATCTCGGGTTCCCCGGGCGAATCGAGCCTGCTGCGATAGAACATGACCCGCGGCGAGTACAGCGAGGCCCACACCTCCCGCACCCGGTCAGTGAGATCCCGCTCGCCCCGTATGCCGAGAAAACTCCGGTTCATTCCCGCGAATGAGGTTTCTCCGGTGTCCTCCATCGTGGCCGAGGATCGCACCGCGACGTATGCCTGCGCCGCCCCCGTCCGTGCCGAGAGTTCCCGGTAGGCCTGCGCGATGGCCGCCGCCGTATCCGCCGGCACCGGCAATTCTCGGATCGCCCGCTGGATCGTCTGCGACGCCGCCTCCAGCGAGCGGTAGTCATCCGGCTTCGCGGACGCCATCGCCTCGGCAATCCGCTCCCGCAGGTTCCCGGTCTCGAGGAACCCGCGCCACCCCTCCACGGTCACCACGAAGCCCGGAGGGACCGGAAGCCCGGAGCGGATGAGTTCCCCGAGGTTGGCGCCCTTGCCGCCGGCCGCCGGGACATCTTTCCGGCCCAGGGTTTCAAGCCAGCGGACCGCTCCCGCTGAGGCCGCTGGCGGCGGTTCGATGGCAGGTGGGGCCAGTTCTGCGACTGACGCGGGTGCGGTGGACGTCCGTGCGGTGGTTGCGGTCATGGCGGGACCCTTTCACGATCCGGCGCGAATCCGGTGGTTCACGGCGGCGGCGTCCGTGCAGGCCGGGATTTCCGCCAGAAGCCCCACCTTGCGATGGCGCCGGGCGGCTCGCGACGCGGCCAACCCCGCTCCTCCGTCGGCGGGGGAGGGGGCGCGGGGTGGTTCGACGCGCGGATCGGCCGCCGCCCCGGAGTTTCCCGGTCCGGGAGCGAGCGCCTGTCCTTCGCCGCGAAGTCGCACCAGGTTCCGGATTTCGACGGGCGCTGGCAGTTCGGCCTCGGCCTCGGCGGCGATCCGGGCGATGTCCCGCCGTTCGCCGGGCGAGCGGGCGACGCCTGCCAGGATCACCACCCGGCCGCCCGTCGCCACGGTGACTTCGCCGGCAGCCACGGAGGGGATGTCAGCGAGTAGTCCGCGCAGGATGTCATCCAGGTCCCGATCCGACAGCGCCCACGGATCCGGCACCTCGATCAGGTTGCGGACGGCGCGCACCCCCACCGTGGACCGGGCGATGCGCTCCGCCGCGGCGCGGGCGTAGGCCCGGGCCGAACCGGAAAGCGCTGCGATCCCGTCCGCGACCGAAACGCGAAGTTCCGCGCCCTCGACCTCCGGATCGGTCGCGAGCAACCGCCGCAACTCGGCGGCAATCCGCTCGTCATCCAGTGTGGCGTGGCCGGCGGCGGACGGTCCATCATCCTCTGGCGGGACGCCCGGGTGGGCAATCAGAGAGGCATTCACCACTGGGAACTCCTTTCAGCGTCAGACGCCGAACGGGAAGGTATCGGGCAGTTCCTCGGCCGTTTCCCACCCCGAATCCGGATCGAGCGGAGTCAGCGCCGAGGTCTGGTCGAGGTGGATGAGGGCGTCGAACTGGGCCGGCAGACTGGCGTGAAAGTAGTGGGAGAAGCGCTCCGTCTCCGGCCGGTAGATGACGCCGACCGCCCGCTCCAGCCGGGGATGGGTCAGCACCCGCGCCGCGTGACCATCGCCCCGGAAGCCCAGCAGGAAGTCCGGCGCGAACGTCTCGGCCGCCCGGTGCAGCAGCGCCTCGTAACTGCCGGGCAGCGCGGGGCGCAGCCGTCGCTGGCGGGCCGGGCCGTCCCAGTCCGAGGCGGCGGTGACCGTGCCGGCAAACGAGGTAAAGCCGACCAGCCGCGAGTCCGCGGCATGGCGCTCGCGCACGAGTTGCCCGAGGTTCAGTTCGCCCTCGGCCGCCATCGAGGTCGCGCGGGCGTCGCCGAGGTGGGAGTTGTGGGCCCAGACGACGAACCGGGC
>JBJTKE010000653.1:0-7489 GCA_046096285.1 Chloroflexota bacterium | reverse complement strand
CCGAGGCCCCCGCCGCCGCCAACCGCCTCGCGCCCTACGCGGCGATCCGCTACGCCGACGGCTTCGCCGAATCCCGCTACGTCACCCGCGACGACCCCGACGGCGCGGCCGCCTACGCCGACGGCTTTTTCACCATGACCGTCCGCACCCCGGGCAGCATCTCCACCTATCCCCTCGCCGACCAGCCCGTGCCCACGGGCAACTTCGCACTGGCGGTGGACGTCGCGGGGGCGGCGGGCGGCGGGGCCGCGCTGCTCTCGCTCGGCGACTACCTCGTCGCCGCGAACCCCGCCACCGGACAGTGGAGCGTGCTCGAACTCGACCGCGCCGCCAACACCTTCCGCGAATGGCTCCCCCCGACCGACTACACCGCCATCGCCGGCGCCGGGCTCGGCCGGGTGGAAATCCGGGTCGCCGGCGGCGCGGGCACGCTTCTCATCAACGGCGTGGATGTCAGCACGACGCAGGGCATCGCGTTGCCGCCGTTCGCGCCGGGCGCTCCCCTCGGCTTCGGCGCGACGATGTCCTTTGACTCCATCGAGCCCTTCACCCTGTCGATGGACCGCGTGGCTCTCTACGACCTGCCGTAGCGCCCGCGTCCCTCCGCAAGGCGGCGGCGCTTCAGCACCGTTCCCGCTCCACCGTCTCGAGCAGCATCCCCAGCGCCCGCTCCGTCGCGGCGGCGGTGACGGCGGCCCGGTCTCCGGGGAAGACGTGCCGCTCGCACGTCTCCCCGGCGGGGCCGGCGACGGCAATGAAGACAAGGCCGACCGGCTTGGCCGGCGTCGCCCCGGTCGGGCCGGCGATGCCCGTGGTGCTGACCGCCCAGCGCGCGGCGAACGCCGCTCGCGCGCCGCGGGCCATCGCCAGCGCGCACGCCTCGCTGACCGCCCCGGCCGTCGCGATGATCCCCGGGTCCACGCCCAGCAACGAGATCTTGGCCTCGTTGGAGTAGGCCACGATGCCGCCCTGGACATAGGCCGAACTGCCGGAAACGCGTGTCAGCCGGGCGGCCACGCCGCCACCGGTGCAGCTTTCGGCGGTCGCGACCGGGCCGCCCCCGCCATCGCCAAGAAGCGTGAGCAGCCGCTCCTCCGGGCGCGAGTTTTCGAGGGCATGGGGGGTGGGGGTCATCCGCAAGCGCTCCTCGGCGAGGCCCGTTCCGGGGCCGGGGCGATTGACTGGCACGGCGGGCGTGGCGGTCGCGCGGTCCGCCGGCCGGGTGGCAGCGGCGGCGCCCTGGCCGCGGCGTGCCCGCGCCGTTCACCGGATCATACGGCGGGCGCCTGGCAGCCCGCTCGCCGGCGACAGCCCGCGGAGACGCCGCCGGGGCCGTTGCGCCGCGTGGTTCGCCGAACTGCCCGGCGGCAGGCCGCAGACCGGGACCGACGCGGACCGGGGGCTTCCCCGCGGACCGGCTCCCCGCCGCTGGCTGGCCCGGCTACAGGACGTGCTGGCTGGATGCGGCCTTGCCGGGCGTGGCCGGTCCGGAACCGCGGCCCGGGCAGCCGCCGGCCGCGTCGTTGCCGTGGAGCGCCACCGCGAGCGGGGCAGACGGCTGGCAGGATGCGGCAGGATGCAGGGCGCGACGGCCTCCCTACCCGGCGACGATCCAGGCCAGCGGAGCGGGCACCGCCGCGCTGGCCGAGGCGCCGGGTTCGGGGGGCGCGGCCTCCCAGCCCGCCATCGCCAGCATCGGCGCGGGGCCATCGAGCCGCACCAGCCAGCCGTCGGGGGTGGCCTCGGACGACACCACCCGGCAGGCCAGAGACCCGGGCGCGCCCGCGGCCTCCAGCCGGATCGCGCCGGCCCGCGCCGCCAGCCAGCACGGCGCGCCGTCCGCCACTCCCGCGGCCGCGCCGTCGCACCGCACCGTTCCCGCCGGGCTGCGGAACGCCCACCCTGCGCCGTCCCGCACCGCGACGCCCGGCAGGAGATTCTCAACCCCGAGCACCCGGGCCGCCGCCAGCGAGCCCGGGCGCGCCAGCGTGCCGGCGGGCGCGCCGATCTGCTCCAGCCTGCCCGCGAGCAGCACGCCGAGCCGGTCGCCGAAGGCAGCCGCCTCCCGCAGGTCATGGGTGACCAGCACCGCCGCCGCGCCGGAGTCCGAGAGCGCCCCGGCCAGATCCGGCAGCAGCGCCGCGCGGGTCGCGGCGTCGAGCGGGGAGAATGGCTCGTCCAGCAGCAGCAACCGGGGACCGGCGGCGAAGGCGCGGGCCAGCGCCACCCGCCGCGCCTCCCCCCCGGACAGGGTGGCGGGCCGCCGGCCGGCGCGAGGCTCCGCGCCACCGCGCGAACGCCAGTCCCGGGCGGCCGCCCGCGCCTCCCCTCGCGCCGCCCCGCGCAGCCGCGGCCCGAGCGCCACGTTTTCCAGCGCGGTGGCGCGAAACAGGGCCGGTTGCTGGAGCAGGATGGCCGTCTGCCGCCGCAGCCGCTCCCGGTTGCGGCCGGCCGCCGCCTCGCCGCCGAGGCGGACCTCGCCCGCCTCCGGGTCGAGCAGCAGCGCGGCGACGTGCAGGAGCGTGGTCTTTCCCGCCCCGTTCGGGCCGACGATGGCGACCCGCTCCCCGGGCGCCACCGCCAGCGTCTCCAGGTCGAGGGTCAGACGGTCCCGGTAGCGAACCCGGACGCCGCGCAACTCCAGCGCGGGAACGTCGCCAGTCACCTCAGCGCCGTCCCTGGACGATGGTGAGCAGGAGGACGACGCCATACACGAGCGCCAGCAGCACCGCCGACAGCGCGACCGCGGTCTCGAAGTTGCCGCGGTTGACCTCCAGCACGGTGGCGGTGGTCAGCACGCGCGTCTGCCCCCTGATGTTGCCGCCGACCATCATCGCCGCGCCGACCTCGGAGATCACCGCGCCGAATCCCGCCACCACGGCCGCCAGCATCCCCACCCGGGCCTCCCGCAGCAGCAGCCAGGTCTCGCGCAGCGGCCCGGCGCCGAGCGAGCGCAATTGCAGCCGGTAGGAGGGGTCGAGCCCGTTCAGCGCGGCCGCGGTCAGTCCGGCCACGATCGGCGTCGCGATCACCGCCTGCGCAACCACCATCGCCGCCGGGGTGTAGAGCAGGCGCAGCCCGCCGAGCGGCCCGCTGCGCCACAGCAGCATGGAGACGATCAGCCCGGCGACCACCGGCGGCAGCCCCATGCCGGCGTTGACCGCGCCGAGCGCGGCGGTCCGCGCCGGACTGGGCGCGGCGGCCAGCCTGCCGTGGCGGCGATGGGCCAGCAGCGCGCCCAGCGGCACCCCGAGCGCCAGCGCGCAGGCGGTCGCGGCCAGCGACACCCGCAGCGACAGCCCGGCGATGCCCCAGACCTCCGGGTCACCGGAGAAGAGCAGCCGCAGGCCTTCTCCCACGCCCGCCAGCAGGCCGGACACCGTCGCTCGCCGCCGCGCCGGGGCTCAGGACCCGGCGGCCGGGGTGGCGAGGGCCGCGCAGGTCCCGTTGGCGCAGGGGGTGAACAGCGCCTGCCCGAAGCGGTCCGCGCCGAACTTGCCGATGAACGCCTGGGTCTCCGGGGCGAGCAGGAAGTCGCGGAACGCCGCCGCGCCGAGGGTGTCGATTCCCGGGCCGTTGGCCGGGTTGACCGTGATCACGTGGTAGACGTTGCGGAGCATGGCGTCCCCCTCGTGCTGGAGCGGCAGCGCGATGGCGTCGCCGAGGGAGAGCCAGGTGCCGCGGTCGGTCACGGTGTACGCCTGCCGCTCGCTGGCGATCTTCAGCGTGTCGGCCATGCCGCTGCCGGACTCGGTGTACCAGGCGCCCGCGGGCTCGATGCCGGCGGCGGCCCAGAGTTTCTTTTCGAGGGCATGGGTGCCCGAGTCATCGCCGCGGCTGACGAACGGCGCGGAGGCCGCCGCAATCGCGGCCATGGCCTCCACCGCGGTCCCGGCCGCGCCGACCTTCGCCGGGTCGGCCTCGGGTCCGACGATCACGAAGTCGTTGAACATGACGGTGGTGCGGGTTTCGCCGAAGCCGCCCGCCATGAACTCCTCCTCGGCGGCGGGGCTGTGCACCAGCAGCACATCGGCCTCGCCGCGCTGGCCGAGTTCGAGCGCGGCCCCCGAGCCGACCGCGATCGGCTTCAGGGTGATGCCGCTCTCCTCGAGGAAGAGCGGGGCGAGGGCGTCCAGCAGGCCGGAGTCCGCGGTGCTCGTCGTCGTCGCCAGGATGATCTCGCCCATCGGGGCCGGGGTGGCGTCCTGCCCCGCCACCGGGGCCGCCAGCCATCCCGGCGCGCCCAGCGCCACCGCGAGCGCCAGCGTCACCCCCGCCGCCTTCACATGCCATCGCGACCGCACGCGCTCGAGCGCCACCTTGCACCTCCCGGAACCACGTCGTCCTGCACAGCCGTGCAACACGGGGTAGTGTACCGGGAGGCCGCCGCCCCCGCCTCAGCCGCCGAGGCGATCGCGCAGTTCCTCGTCGAACCGGCGGGCGATCTGCTCCTGCAGGCCGTCGGTGATCCGCCGGAACCGGGCCAGCAGGTCGCGACCCGCCGGGGTGAGGCGACTGCCGCCGCCGTCGCGGCCGCCGCTCGACGTCTCGATCAGCGGCTCGCCGATGGCTTCCTCCATTTCGCGGATGCGCTCCCAGGCGGTGCGGTACGGGACATCCACCACTTCCGCCGCCCGCGCCAGCGAGCCGCTCTCATCGACTGCCGCCAGCAGATCGGCCCGCCACTCGGAGAGCAGCACCCCCCGCTCATCCTCGACCCAGACCTTGAACCTGACCTTCGCTCCCGCCATCGCGCCGTCTCCCGCTCCCGTCCGCCCCGCCCGCTTGCCGGCCGCCGCCATCGCCGGCTACCGCCTGCCCCCGACCCGGCGCACCGCGGCAAGCACCCCCGCCGAGGCCGCCAGCCCTGCGATCGACAGGGCCACCGCGGTTTCGAGGTCGCCCGATCCGTAGGCGCTGTAGATGGCCAGCGGCATGGTCCGGGTGACGCCCGGGAAATTGCCCGCGAACATGATGGTGGCCCCAAACTCGCCCAACGCCCGCGCCCACGCGAGCGCCAGCCCGGCCAGCAGACCCGGCAGCGCCAGCGGCATTGTCACGGTCCGCAGCACCCGCCAGGGAGTCGCGCCGAGATCGGCGGCCATCTCCTCGACATCGCGGTCGATCCGGGCGAACGCCCCCGCCGCCGCCCGCACGTAGAACGGCGCGGAGACGAAGACCTGCGCCAGCACCACCGCCGCGGTCGTGAAGCCGAGGGTGATCCCGGCGCGGTCCAGCCACTGCCCGGCCAGCCCGAACCGGCCGAAAGCCAGCAGCAGCGCGATGCCCGCCACTGCCGGCGGCAGCACGACCGGCAGGTCGATCAGCACGTCCACGATGCCCGCGCCCCGGAAGCGCCGCCGCGCCACCAGCCACCCCAGCGGCGTGCCGGCGGCGACGACGACGGCCATCGAGATCAGCGAGGTACCCAGGCTCAGCGCGAGCGCCTGCCGCAACGCCGACCAGGCGCCGGCGGGGAGGGGTTCGCCCATCGCCACGCCGCGCCACAACAGCGCCACGAGCGGCAGCGCGAGCAGCAGGAGCAGGGGAATCGGCAGCAGCCACGGCAGCCACCCCGGCAACCCGGATGGCGGCCCGGACGCGGTGGCCGCGCGGGCCTGCGGAGCGGGCAGCGCCGCGTCCCGCCCGCTCTCCCATCCGGCCGCCCCGGCCGACATCGCCTCCGAACCTTCCAGCCGCCGCAACAGGTCTCCTTCCGCGGGAGCGGCGCAACGGCCGCCCCGTGGGGAATCCTACGCTCCCGCGGGCTCGAAACCGAACTCCGCCAGCGTCGCCTGCCCCTCGGCGGACAGCACGTACCCGATGAACGCCTCCGCGAGCGCCCGGTCGCCTTCGGCCGTCGCCGCGATCGGGTAGACCGCGACCGGGTCCGCCCCGGCGGGCATGGCCACCGTCAGGACCTGATCCCCGCCCGCTCGCGCGTCGGTCACATAGACGATGCCGGCGTCGGCTTCGCCGAGTTGCACCTTGGCCAGCACGTCGCGCACGTCCTCCTCCTCGGAGACCACGTTCGCGGCCACGGCCTCGACGAAGGCGGCGTCGCCCATCGCGCAGATCGCCTCGCGGGCGTACCGGCCGGCGGGAACCTCGGGCAGAGCCAGCACCAGTTTCACACCATCGCGGGCGAGGTCAGCCGCCTCGTCGATCCCGGCCGGGTTGGACGCCGGCGCCGCCACCGCCAGTCGGTTCCGCGCAAACGGCACAGGCTCCCCGGCGATCAGTCCGGCGTCGGCGGCCGCGGCCATCTGGGTCAGGTTGGCCGGGGCGAAGACGTCGGCCTCCGCTCCGCCGGTCATCTGGGTGACCAGCGCCTGCGAGCCGGCGAAGTTGAACGTGATCTCCAGCCCCGGGTGAGCCGCCTCGAGATCGTCCCCCATCGTGGTGAAGGCCTCGGTCAGCGACGCAGCGGCGAACACCGTCACCTCGCCGCCTGCGGCCGGGAACGCCGCGGGGGCGGTCGCGTCAGCCAGCGGGGTCGCCGCCGGCGGGGCCGCCCCCACGGCGGCTGCCGGCGTTGCAGGGGAGCAGGCGATCACCGGGGCCGCCAATCCGCCAACCACGGGCGCTGCCTGTGCCGCCAGCCCCGCGACGATGGCGGAAATCGCCGCCAGCCGCACCGGCCCCGCGAGCCAACCTCTCTGGATTTTCATATTCAATCCTTGACTATTCAAACGTTGAGCACCAGGGGACTCTAGGATCGCCAGCGAGGTCTGTCAAGCCCCGCAGGCTAGCCTGCGCCAAACCCGCCAGCCTCTCTGTAGCCGCCGCCCCGACGTCGATCCCGACCGTGCCGCACCATCCCGCGCATTGTCCGCCTCGCTCGCCTGCCGCGCCGCCAGGAGCGCCTGCCGCCATGCCCGACATCTCGGCCCTGCTGCCGGATTCCCGCCCGATCGAGATCTACCGCGGCGGCCACACTGCCCCGGACGCCCGCTGCGTGCTGCTCTGGATGCAGCGCGCCAAGCGGGCCGAGGCCAATCTCGCGGCGAACCTGGCGGTTCGCCTCGCCCGCCAACTCGGCCTGCCGGTGGTGGCCGTCTTCTGCCTCGTTCCGGGCTACCCCGCCGCCACCCTCCGCTCCTACGACTTCCTCTGCCGCGGCCTCGCCGAACTGCCGGACGCCCTGCGCGCCCGGAACATCGGCTGGGCCCTGCGGATCGGCGAGCCGGCGAGGGAAATCCCGGCCCTCGCGCGGGACCTCGACGCCGCCTGCGTCGTCACCGACCAGGACACCCTCCCGCTCGGCGGCCGCTGGCGCAGGGAGACCGCCCGCGCCCTCGACGTGCCCCTCGTCGCCGTGGACACCGACACCGTCGTCCCGGCGGGATTCTTCCCCGGCGAGCAGCATGCATCCCACACCATCCGGCCCAAACTCTGGAAGGCCATCGCCGCCGATGACCTGTTCCGCGCGATCCCCGACCCCGCCGCCCCGGTCGGCCCGCTCTCCAGCCACCGCGAGGGCGGCGAC
>JBJTKE010000652.1:0-31222 GCA_046096285.1 Chloroflexota bacterium | reverse complement strand
CATGTCGCCCCCGCCACCGCGAAACGCCCCGCTCCCTCGCACAGGGAGCGGGGTTGGGGTGAGGGAAGATGGCCGCCCGGCCCTGCGTCAGCCCGCCGCGGCCCCCGGCAGGTCGGCCGCGGGCACCCGGATCACCGCGTTCGCCCCGGTGTCGGTCACCAGCAGGTCGCCGTTCCCGGCGATGGCCACGCCGATGGGCTGGCTCAACACCTCGCCGCCCCCGCCGCTCACCGACCCGAGCGCCGTGCCGTCGGCTGCGTCGTACACCTCCACCGTGCCGCTCTCCGACGAGGAGACGAGCAGATTGCCCGCCCGGTCGAAGGCGAGGTAGGGCTGGAAGAACGGCCGCAGCCCCGACGGATCCGGCGGCGGCCACGCGTCCACCGTGAACGCCCGCCGGAACGCGCCGTCCGGCGAGAAAACGCTGATCCGCCGGTTGCCGGAATCGGCCACGTAGAGGTCGCCCTCCGGCCCGATCGCCAGCCCTACCGGCTCGATCAGGTTGCCCTCCGCCGTCCCGTAGCCGCCGAACGCCCGCTCGAACGTCCCGTCCGGGCGGAACACCTGGATGCGCTCGTTCCCGGTGTCCGCCACGTAGATCGCGTCGTTGCCGACCGCCACCGAGCGCGGCCCGAAGAACAGGCCGGGCAGGTCCTCGACCCGCGCCGGGTCGTCGGTGGTGTCCCCGTTCTGGCCGCCCAGTTGCCGCACCACCTGTCCCGCGGGCGAAACCACCAGCACCCGGTGGTTCCAGGTGTCGGCGAGGTACACGTTGCCGTCCGGGCCGACGGTGATCCCGGTCGGCCCGAAGCCGGTGTCGGTCCGCAGCAGGGACACGCCGGTGGCGTCGTTCCACTGGCCGATGAACGCCCCCTCGGGGGTGAAGGCCTGCACCCGTGCGTTGCCCGCGTCCATCACGTAGATCGTGCCGTCCGGCGCGGCCGCGATGCCGATCGGCTGCAGGAACTGCCCTTCCCGGAGTCCGGCCCCGGCCCGGTCGTCCAGCGTCAGCGGGCCGGTCTCGGTCTCCGCCTTCCCGGTCAGCGCCCGGTTCAGCGACAGCCGCGCCGCTGCTGGCGGCGGCACGAACACGCCCTCCCGGAAGTGCAGGAACCGCGCGTCCGCCAGCCACCGCTCGGGCAGCACGATCCTCAGCAGCAGATCGGCGAGGTCCGGCCGCAGGTAGACGTCCGGCACGCCCGTGATGGCCGGGATCACCTCGCCGGTGTAACCATCGGGCGCCGCATCCTCGGCCGGGGCGATGACCGCATCCGCCGCCATCGCGCCGCCAGTCCCGGCCGCGACGGGTCCGGCGAACGGGAACTCGCGCAGGTACCAGCGCCACGGCTGCGCCACCCGCTCGTCGATCGCCACCCGCAGGGCGTGGCCGCCCTCCTCGTCCCGCACCGAGCCGTCGGTCACCCCCGTGTCGCGGGCCAGCCGCCCCAGCCGGTCCACCGTCGGCCGCACCGCTCCGGTCGAGACGAACTGCGCGGCGGGCTCCTTCCCGGTCCCGGCCCGCTCGTAGATCAGGTGGGTCGCGCTGCTCAGCCCGAACGCGCCGAGCATCAGCGCCAGCGCCAGCAGGGCCAGCCGCCCCGTCTGGCCCGGCAGCCCGGCCTGCCGCTCGGCCCCGGCCAGCCGCGACACCACGTACAGCAGCGGCACCAGCGCCAGCATCGCCACGCCGATGGCGGGCGCAGCCGCCGCCACCCGGGCCGGCGCCATCGGGTCGCGCCCGAGCAGCACGATCACCGCGAACGCCGCCGCCGAGGCCGCCAGGATCGCCGCCAGCAGGGCCGCCCCGCGCCCGGCCCGCACGTCTCCCCAGTCGATCCGCTCCAGCAGCCGGGCCAGCCCGGTCCCCGCCACCAGCGCCAGCGGCAGCGCCAGATGCACCATGTGCTCCGGTCCCGCCCCTGCGGCCAGCCCCCAGATCACCAGCCCCGCCGCCAGCCACATCGCGAACAGCGTCACCGGCGAGCGGTCGGCCCCGTCCTCCGGCTGCGACCAGAGCGCGGAGCCAGCGAGCAGCGCGGCCACCGGCTCGTACAGCAGCAGCATCAGCACCGCCATGATGCCGAGCCGGCTCGGCCCCGGCTGCGCCGCCAGCGCTGACGCGTCGCCGAGCGCATGCGGCAGCCCGGCCAACGCCCCCGGCGCGGTGAACAGCCGCGTGAACAGCAGGATCAGCGTGACGGCCAGCGCGACCGCCGCCGGGATCGCGTTCTCCCGCGCCGCCAGCCGCCGCAGCCCCGAGCGCACCGCCCCGGGCCGCGCCGGCGCCCGCACCCTCCGCCCCGAGGCGGATCACCGCCACCGCCGCCGCCAGCAGCATCGCCGCGGCGATGGTCTGGCCGTCGCCCGTCCGCGCGCTCTGCACCAGCAGCGGCGAGAAGGCGGCGACCGCGGCCATGCCGCAGGCCGCGGCACTGCCGGCGCTCGCCCGCAGCAGCCAGGCCAGCCCCAGCATGCCAACGCCCGCCAGCGCGCCGGGGATGCGGAAGGTCGCGTCGGTCACCCCGAACAGGAAGTAGGAGAGCGCCTCCAGCAGCAGCGGCGTGGGCGCGGCGGCGGGCAACGCCTCCCCCGGCGCGCCGGGCGTCCCGGTGTACATCCGCCAGGCGTCGAAGGCCGCCGCGCCCTCCACCGGTGACAGCGCCCAGCGGTCGAGGTCGCCAAGCCGCAGCGCACCCGCCCCGGTGAGGGCGACGACCCACCCCAGCATCAGCCACGACGCCCCGCGGATCTCGAACGCGCGGTCGAGCCCCGCCCCGCCGCCGCCATCCGGAGCGGGGGAGAGCGCAGGCGCAGGCGCGGGCGCGGGCACGGGCGCGGGCGGTGGGGCCGCCTCGCCGCCTCCCGCGGAACCTCCGGTGGTGTCCGTCGCCGACCCGTCCTCCGGCCCCGCGGTCCGGCGGCGGTCTCCCGGTGGCGTGGCTTGCTCGTCGCTCATCGTCTCTCCAGGCGGTGCAGGCCGGGTTGGGCCGCTGTGGCCGGCCGCTCAGTACCGGATGTCGTTGAACAGCGGAACCAGGTCGTTTCGGATGTACAGGGTGAAGCGGTAGGAATCGATCCGCGCCGGCAGGTCGCGGTACATCAGCAACCGGTAGACCCGCTGCTGCCCCTCCGGCGTGCCCAGCGTCGCCAGGCTGCTCCCGATCGAGCGCAGGACATCCCCCGGCCCGTGCGGCTGGTCCTCCGACTTCCACGCCGACCGCCCCGCCCCGATCTCCGGGGCAATGGCGAAGTTGCGGTAGATCGGGTCCTCCGGGAACCACCAGCGCAGCACGTACTCCTGCGGCGTGTAGTTGGCGATGGTGTCGTTCAGCATCGCGATCGAGTCGCTCGCCACGATCACCACCGAGGCGTTGCCGGTGCTGCCGTTGGTCATCGTCTTGTTGCTGAAGTCCCGCAGATACCACTGCAGCGGCCACGACACCCCGCTGTCATACCGGATGTCGAGCGCCAGCCCGCCGGTCGTCTCCTGCGAAAGCGCGGCCAGTTCGCCCACCATCCGGTGCACGTCCGGCGCGGTCTGGGTGTAGACCAGCATGTCCTTCGGCACGTCCCCCTCGAGATAGGAGAGCCGCCAGCCGAAATGGACCTGCAGCAGCGTCAGCAACGCCAGCCCGGCCGCCGCCGCCGCCCGCAGCGCCCGCCGCGGCCCGCGCAGCGCCCCGGCCACGATGGTGACCCCGAGCGCGGCCAGCGGCGGCACGGCCAGCAGGCCCCACCGCGCGGCGTCGGCCGGGACCACCTGCCGGGACCACCCGCCCGGCTCGCTCGACGGCACGAACTCCCCGTAGGTCATCGGCGCGGCCAGCAGGAACCACGCCGCCGCCGCCAGCAGCAGCCCCGCGGCCAGCAGCCATTCCGGCGCTCCCCAGGCGGCCGCCGGCCGCGCCGGGTCCGGCAGCCACCGCTCCACCGCCCGCCCGATCGCCATCGCCGCCAGCAGCGTCGCCGGCAGCGTGATGTGGATGATCAGCCACGGCATCTTCTCCCCCGCCCAGCTCAGGGAGAGCGCCACCCCGGCGTACCACACCGCGAGCAGCATCGCGCACAGGAACTGCGGCCCCTCGGGGCGCTTCCCCAGCGCCCTCAGCAGCGCGCGCCAGCCGATGGCCACTGCCGCCGCGGTGCCGAGGATCGCCGCGATCGGCTCGTACTGCGGCCAGAGCAGGAGATAGTAGAACCACGGCTGCTCGCCGCGCCGGTAGTCGTGCTGGCCGAGCCAGTAGAGCAGGGTGCCGTCGGTCGCCACCGTGCCGCTGGCGAGCCCGTACGGGTTGGTCAGCATCGTGGTGAAGAAGAAGACGAACATCGCCCCGAAGATCGCAAGCGCGATGGTCAGCCCGCGGCGGTCCGCCCAGGCGGCGTTGACCGCGCCGGCCACGCTGCCCGGCGGCGCGTTCCCCAGCAGCGAGGCCACCCAGCCCTCGCCGATCCGCTCGGGATCGCGCCGCCGGGTCAGCGCCAGCGCGGCCGCCGCGACGGCCGTCGCCGCCAGCAGCAGCAGCACGATGGTCAGCGGGTTGGTCAGCAACTGCTCGTAAAAGTGGAACTGGTCCTCGCGGCTCGGCCGCTCCCACGGAATGGCTGGCAGCGGCCGCCCCGTCCAGTCCGGCAGTTTCGCGGCCAGCACCACCGCGGCCAGGCCCGCCGCCAGCACCACCGGCAGGGCGGCCCGCAGTTCCTTCCACAGCAGCGCCCCGGCCAGCACGAAGACGAAGAACGCGACGATGCCGAAGACGATCTCGTGGTTGGTGATCAGCACGCCGAGCGCGACGCTGCCGGTGCACAGCCATCCCCGCCCCGGCCGCTCCACGTACCGCACGATCGCGATGAACAGCAGCAGCGAGGCCGCCACCGTGAACGTGTCGTGCCGGATGTACCGCCCCTGGTAGAGCAGGGCGGGGGAGATCAGCAACAGGAAACTCGCGGCCAGCGCGCCCCACCGCCCGAGGTGCCGCGGGCCCCGCAGCAAGTATGGCATCGCCACCAGCAGCGTGCCGCACAGCGCCGGCCAGAATCGGCTGCTCGCGTCCGACGCCCCGAGCAGGAAGTAGACGAGGGCGTTGGCGTGAAACAGGAACGGCCCATGCATCAGCGGGTCGTGGATGTAGCCGCTGCCGGTCGCCAGCAACCACGAGAAGTAGGCGTGCAGGCTCTCGTCGTGGTGCAGCGCCCGCGAGCCGAGGTCCCAGAACCGGGTCAGCGCCGCTGCCGCGATCATCACCGCGTAGAGCAGCCCCTCCACCGTCATCCGCAGCGCGAAGGGCGCGGCCGCCGGGGTGGGCGCCGGCGCGGGCCCGGATGCCGGCCCGGGCGCGGCGTCCGGCGCGGCGGCGGGTGCGGTTGCGGACGCGGCGGGGTTCACCGTGGCGCTTGCCTCGTCATTCATCAGCACAGGATCGGAGGCCTCCCGGCCACCGCGGATGCGGCGAGTATACGGGCCGGTTCCGCGGCGCGGCGAGGCGCGGGCCGCCGCGGCCGGGCGCGCATGCCGCGGCCCGCCCGCTCATGGCGCGGTCGCGGGCGAGCGGCCCCATTCGCCGGGAGGACGCGCACCGGCCACCCCGGCGGCGCCCGCCATCGCGGCCCCGGCCGGGCGCGGGGTATGCTGCCGCCGCGGCCGGACCGCCGCCCGCCAACCGCCGCCCACGACCCACGACCCATGCTGCCCCGCCCGGAGGCCCGTCAGATGCCGGAACCGCCCTTCGTCGCCACCCCTTCCAACACCGCCGTGCTGATCATCGACGTGCAGCCCTCCTTCCTCGAGGGCTGGATGGCGGGCAGCGCCGGGTCGCTGCTCGCCCGCCTCGAGTTCCTGCTCGGGGTCGCCACGGTCCACGACCTGCCGGTGCTCGCCACCTTCGAGCAGCCGGTGGAGACGAAAGGCTGGCTGCCGCCGCAACTCGAGGCGCTCTTCCCGGCCACCGGGGCGCGTCACGTCAAGGACAGCTTCAACTGCTGCGGCGAGCCACCCATCCGCGCCGCCATCGCCGCGCTCAACCGCGAGTGCCTCGCCGTCGCGGGCGGCGAAACCGACGTCTGCGTGCTCCAGTCGGTCCTCGCCATCCTCGGCATGGGCAAGCGGGTCATGCTGCTCGAGGACGTCCTCTTCAGCTCCGAGCCCAGCGCCGGGTTCGCGGTCCGCCGCATGGAGGCCGCGGGCGCCATCCCGGCCACCGTCAAATCCCTCGAATACGAACTCCGGCGGACCGTCTCCGCGGGCGGCAGCCACTGCCGCATCGGCGAGCGGGCGCCCGGCGCTGTCCTGCCCGAGCCGGAGGCGCTCCCGCCGTGGACGCCGGCGTCCGCCGGCGGCTGACCCGCCCGCCACCTCCTTGTGCTCGCCGCACAGCCGCAGACCGCCGCTGTCGCCTCGGCAACCGGGTCAGACCGGAAATTGTGCAAATTGCCCACAAACTGGGCCGGGATTCGTCCATCTTTCACGTAGTTGCCCGTCCCCCCGCTCCCTAGACTCCCCTTGCTGCGCTCACCTTGCGGCTCGCCCGGCCCCGGGAAGGCAGGGAGTGGGAGGAGGAGGCTCGTGGATACCGGAGATACAGCTTGGGTCCTGATGTCGACCGCGCTGGTCATGCTGATGACCCCCGCGCTCGGCTTCTTCTACGGCGGTCTGGTCCAGCGCAAGAACGTGCTCTCGACCATCATGCACTCGTTCTTCATCCTGGCCCTGATCAGCGTGATGTGGGTCCTCTGGGGCTACTCGCTGGCCTTCGCCCCCGGCGGCCAGTTCATCGGCGGCCTCGACTGGCTCGGCTTCCGCGGCGTCGGCATGGAGCCCAACCCGACCTACGCCGCCACCATCCCGCACATGCTCTTCGCCGGCTACCAGATGATGTTCGCCATCATCACCCCGGCGCTCATCACCGGCGCATTCGCCGAGCGCAAGCGCTTCAAGGCGATGGTGGTCTTCTCGCTGCTCTGGTCCACCCTCGTCTACGCGCCGGTCGCCCACTGGGTGTGGTCGCCCGACGGCTGGCTCTTCAAGCTTGGCGCGCTCGACTTCGCCGGCGGCACTGTCGTCCACCTCACGTCGGGCATCTCGGCGCTGGTCGCCGCCATGGTCCTCGGCCAGCGCATCGGGTTCGGCAAGGAGGCGCTGGAGCCGCACAACCTCACCTACACGGTGCTGGGCGCGGGCCTGCTCTGGTTCGGCTGGTTCGGCTTCAACGCCGGCAGCGCGCTCGGAGCCAACGGACTTGCCGCCAATGCCCTCGTCGTCACCAATACTGCCGCCGCCATGGGCGCCCTCACCTGGATGACCGTCTCCTGGATCCGGCACGGCCACCCGAGCGTGCTCGGCGCGGCGGCCGGCGCGGTCGCCGGTCTGGTGGCGATCACCCCCGCCGCGGGCTTCGTGGACGCGTCCTCATCCATCCTGATCGGGTTCGGCGCGGGCGTCTTCTGCTTCTTCGCGGTCGACCTGCTCAAGGGCCTGTTCAAGGTCGACGACGCCCTCGACGTCTTCGCCGTCCACGGCGTCGGCGGCATCTGGGGCGCGCTGGCCACCGGCCTCTTCGCCCAGGAGGCCATCCGCGGCCTCCCCGCCACCAACGGCCTCTTCCACGGGGCGCCCGAGCAGTTCGTCAAGCAGATCATCGCGGTGGTCGCGGTCGGCGCGTTCGCCGCCATCGTGACCTGGCTGATCCTCAAGGTGCTCGATGTCACCGTCGGCCTGCGCGTTCCCGAGCAGGAAGAGGTGCTGGGCCTCGACACCACGACCCACGGCGAAGCCGCATACCAACTGTAGGCGCCAGGCGGCTGGCGACCCGGACCGGATCGAGAGAATTGGAGGTTTCCGTCATGACCGAGCTGATCGCGTTCGTCTCCTTCTTCGCCCTCGTCGTCGCCTGGCTGGCCGCGCCGAAGGACGCCGTCGCCGAAACCATCACCGTGACCGCTCCCATGCCGGTGGCCGAAGCGAAGGCCTAGTCGCTTCCCCGCGGCACCACTCTCCCGTCCACGGGCGCGCCGACTGGCGCGTCCGTGGCCGTTGCTCCCGCCGGTGGGCGACAATTGCCGGGCCGCGGCGCCCTGCCGCCGCTCCCACGCCCGCGAGGAGCCCTCCGTGACCGCCAACCCGCCCTCCCCCCGGAATCCCGAAGAGCAGATGTCGATCGTCCGCGACATCGGCCGCGAACTCGGCGAGATCTTCGTCCAGTACGTCCAGGGCCAACTCGACTTCGCCGAGGTCACCTTCGCCGCCTACGACGCTCTCCAGGATGTGCACGTCGTCGTCAACGGCGAATACGAACTGATCGCCGGCGACCTCGACGACGACGAGGACGACGACGAGGGCTACGATGACGAGGACCACCTGCGCGAGCAGGAGGATCTCTCCGGCGAGCCCTCCCGCTGACCGGCGCCCCCGGCCTCAGCCTGCGTGCCGGTATCCCGCCGCCCGCATCGTGAGCGGGTCGCCGTCGCGCAGCGCGCCCGCCTCGATCACCCGCCCCACCAGCAGCACCGAATCCCCGGCGGGCAGGTCCCCGGTCACCTCGCAGACCACCCAGCCGAGGGCATCCGCCAGCACCGGCACGCCGGCGGCGGTCTCGCGCGTTGCCAGCCCGTAGCGGGCGAACTTGTCGCCGGCCTTCGCCTTCGGCCGGCCGAGGTTGCCGGCGAGTTCCGCCTGTCCCTCCGCCAGCGGGCACACCGCGAACCGCCCCGACGCCACGATCAGCGGCAGCGTGCTGCTCTCCCGTTCCACCGATACCGCCACCAGCGGCGGATCGAACGACACCTGCGACAGCCAGTTCGCGGTGAACACCCCGCGCTCGCCGCCGTGGGCCGCGGTGACCGCGTACAGCCCATAGCTGAACTGCCGCAGCACCATCTTCTTCGCCGCGGGATCGGGTTCGGGGTCCATGCCAACGCTCCGGGACGCCGCGCCGTTTCGCGCCCGCGTGGTGCGGCGCGCACAGCTGCATCATGCCAGATTCGTCGCAGCCGTTCGCGTTTGCTCAAGGTTTCGCGGCCGCTGGTGTCCGATACTTGCCCTGGTGGCATGAGCCTCCGCGCCGGGCTGCCGCGGCCCGGCGGAACCGCCGTCCGCCCGTCGCCGTCCTCCTTGCGGAGAGGTTGCCGCGGCCACATCCCGTACCTGTCGTCCCTGTACCCCGGGCCGTGGGCAGGTTGGCCCGGAACGTGCGCGGGAACGGGGCTGTCCGGCGGCAGTTCGTGGAAAGGGATCCGCTCATGGCGCAGGCTGGGCCGATGTGGCCGGCCGCCATCGGAAATCTGCTGGTGCTGGCTGCGGTGGTCGTGCTGTTCGCGCCGGTCGCGCCCCGACCGTGGGGCTGGCGCATGGGCGGCCACGTGCTGCGCGTCGAGCGCCTGTCGCTGCTCGGCAGGCTGCGGATGTGGGGCAGGCAGGTCGCCGCGGTCGCGGTCCTCGCCGCGGCGGGCTGGCGGCTCGGCGTCGTCTCGGACTGGGCTTTCGGCCTTGCCCTCGCCGCCGTGGCCGTCGCGCTGCTCTGCCCGGTCCGCTACACCGTCTCCACCCTCGGCATCCGCGCCGGACTCGCCCCGGTGCGCCGCTGGACCGAGTTCGGCGGGGTCGCCCGCCGGCGCTGGGGCGTCCAGTTGCAGGGCGTGGCGGGCAATCCGGGCGCCGTCATCTGGCTCTCCGGCGCCCACGGGGACGACGAGTTCGTGCTCCTGATGCGGCGCCTCGTGCGCGGCGCCTGGAAAGGCCAGCCCGACGCCATGCCCGGCGAGGAGCCCGGGCCGCACCGTGCGCTCGCCGCGGCGGTGCGGCCGCTGGCGCAGGCTGCCGCCCCGCGCGGCGACGGCAGATCCTCGGTCTCCTGACCGCCGCTCCCGCCCGCCATCCCGGGCGCCCCACCGGGCCCCGCATCAGGTCCGGGATTCGACGGCGGATTGCGGGTCGAACCACGGGACTGCCGCCGTCTGCAGGTTGAAGTGAAGGGCGCCGACCCGGATCGCGACCATCACCGCCATGGCGATCATCGCCGCCGGGGTCGCGTCGATCCGCAGGAACTGCACCAGCGCATAGAAGGTAAGGCAGCAGCCCAGCGCGGCAAGGGCGTAGAACCCCCCGGGCTGCACGACCTGGGGCACCCGGTTGGCGACCACGTCGCGCAGGAGACCGCCGCCGATGCCGTTCATCACCCCCACCAGCAACGCGCCGGGCACGCTGACCTTGGCCAGCAACGCCAGTTGCAGCCCGTAGAGCGCGAAGCCGCCGGTGCCGATCGCGTCGATCAGCGTGTTCAGCGTGGGATCGCCGGCGATGGCCGAGATGCGCGCGCCCGCGATCCAGATGATGCCGGAGACGATCAGCGGCACCACGATGTACATCGGCGAGGTGAGGATCGCGGCCGGCCCGTTGTTGAGAAAGATGCCGTCGCGGATCACGCCGCCGCCGGTGCAGGCGAGGATCGAGAAGAACGTGATGCCGGTGATGTCGTACCCGCGCCGCGCGGCGAACAGCGCGCCGGATGTGGCCCACAGCAGCGTCGCGACGTAGTCGAACCAGATCGGCAGCGTGTAGATGTGGGTCAATTCCACCGTGTTGTGCATGTGGCGCTCCTCCACGTGCGGCATGCCGCCGGCGCGTCATGGCGACCTGGCCCGGTGCATCGCTCGCGGCCCGAATCGCCGATGCCCTCGACGGCATAGTGTGGCACGCGGCGCCGCGCCCCACGACCGGTCTCCCGCCGCGCCCGGGAGCCCGCTCGCATGACGGGCGGTGACGGGCTCCCGCCCAGCAGCCCGATGCGTCGCCATCACCACGGCCACGGCCACGGCCACGGCCGAAACCGGGCGACCTCTACAGGCAGAACCCGCAGCCCTCCGGGTTGCAGCACTGGTCTGGTCCGCAGACCTCGCAGGCGATGCCGCCCGAGCCGCAGGCGGCCACGTTCTCGTAGGCGAATGGGATGCAGACGTCGTCGGTGGCGCAGCAGCCGTCGGGACAGGACCCGGCGTTGCACGCGGCGTTCACGCAGGCCCCGGCCACGCACTGCTCCCCGGTGGCGCAGGCCGCGCAGCGGCCGCCGCTCCGCCCGCACTGCCCCGCAGACTGCCGCGGCTGCCTCACGCAGCGGGTCCCTGCGCAGCACCCGTCGCCGCAGGCGGACGGAGTGCAGCGCCGCGTTGGACCTCCGCCCGGCCCGAGGCAGCGACCCCGAAAGCAGGTCAGGTTGCCGCAGCACTGGCTGGGACGCTCGCAGGCGGCATCCTGGCCCAGACAGGCGCAGCGGCCCGGCTTCGGCTTTTTGCCCGATCCCCCCGGCGGCCGCTTGCAGATGCCCCGGCAGCACTGCGCGTCCCTGGTGCACTCGTCCCCGAGGTTGACCGAGCAGGCGGCCCCGGCCCGGTCGGCGCCGCGCCCGATGGTGGCCAGCCCGGCCGCCGCGGCCAGCCACCGGCGGCGCGTTCCCACGGCCCCCAGCACGCGCGTGATCGTCCGCGCCATCGCGTCGAACCGTCGAGCGTCCAACCTCGGCTTCCCTCCGTTTGTTCCCGTCCCCTCGCCCCCGGACGTCTACGCCGAACGCGCCAGATGGCCGCGACCCCGCCCCAAACGGGTGTGCCCGGCGCGCCGGGCATCCCGCGGAGGCCGCGCGCCCGGTTCGAGGATGACAAACCGGATCATGCGCTCGATCGACACCCGGCTGACTGCCAGGTGATGGCGCGCCATCGCGCCCGGAACGCCGCGCCGGTGGAGGCGGGAAGACGGCACGCGGGAGATGCCGGGATGCCGGCGAATCAGGGGCAGATCGCGGCCGCCCGCTTTCCGGACATCTCGGGAACAGGCGGCTGTGTGCGCCGTGCCGCGCTCGACGCTGACTCCATGGACCACGGACGGATCGATGTTCAACTCGACCGGGAGGCGCATCCGCCGCCGGGAGCATTGGAAGGTGTGGTTCCCGCTGGGATGGACGCCGTGCGAGAGGCGCCCGTGGGTGAGTCGCCGGATCCACGACGACCGCGGCGCGGGAAATGCCGAAACCGCGGCCGCTCGGCAGGCAGCGCCGGCCGGGGCGGCGGGATGCATCAGGTCGCCGAGGTCGCCGTCATCGGGCATATCGTCCCACTCGCCGGCGCGGAGGCGCTGGTGAAACCCGGAGGCCGTCATCCCGGCCGGTTCACGGCGGAGCCGTTCGAGGAGGGCGTCCTCCTCCTCGCTGGAATGCTCGATCACCCCGGCATCGTGGACCAGGGCGTCATGGGCGACCGTCATCGCAAGCCTCGCGAACGGGCCAGGCATGACGGCTGCCGGGATGCAGGGCGGGCAACCCGCGAGATGAACGGCGCGTGCGGCGGGGCGGCCTGAAGCCGCCCCGCCACCCGGAAGCTCCGGTCAGGCCGCCGGCGTGCCCGCCGCCGGGGCGGCCGCCGACTTCGGCAACTGGTAGGCGTTGGCCACGCCCGCCGCCTGCTGCTTGACGCCGCCGAGCACCGTGCCCCACACCTTGATGTCGCGGATCTTCAGCGGATCGACCGTCAGCGGGTCCTCTTCCAGCACCGTGAAGTCGGCGTGCTTGCCGTTCTCGATGCTCCCCAGCACGTCGTCCAGCTTCAGCACGGTGGCCGCGCCGAGGGTCACGGCCTGGAGCGCCTCCTGCGCGGTCAGCTTCTCCTCGACCGCGAACTGGCGACCCTTCGGGGTCAGGCGGTTCACCGCGCTCCACATCACCGCCAGCGGGCCGAGCGGCGTGGTCGAGGTGTCGCAGTGGATGGAGAGGGGGATGCCAAGATCGCGGGCGGTCCCGGTCTTCTCCATCTGCAGCGCCCGCTCCGGGCCCAGGACCCACTCGTAATGCTGGTCGCCGTAGTACCAGATGTGGTTGGCGAAGATGTTCACCACCGCGCCCAGCTCGGCCATGCGCCGGTACTGCGCGTAGCTCGTGATCTGCGAGTGCTGGATGGCATGGCGGTTGTCGGGCCAGTTGCGGGCCGCCTGTCCGGCGTCGATCGCGTCGAGGGCCACGTCCACCGGCACGTCGCCGTTGCAGTGGTAGCTGATCTGGATCCCCGCCTGGTGCAGGGGCACGGTGAAGGCGTTCACCTGCTCGGGAGCGATCAGCAATTCCATCTGGTCGTTGGGGATCTTGTAGTAGCCGGGCCATTTCACCTTGGCGGTTCCGGCCTGCAGCGAGCCGTCGAGCACCAGTTTCACGCCGGTCACCATGAACTTCTCGGTGTTCTTGGCCTGCAGGGCCTGGATCGCCTTCGGCAGATCCTCGGGGGTGACGTTCGCCCCGGGCATCGTCGGATCGACGTAGGCGGTGACGCGGCAGGGGAAGGTGGGTTCGTTGACGGTCGCCTGCCAGGCGGCGGCCGCCTTCGGGTCGGCGAGCACCGAGGAGCCGTGGTCGTTGATCGTGGTCAACCCGGCGTTGAGCCCGAACTGCCCGAAGTAGCCGATGGTCTTCGGGGCGTTCATCAGTTCGATGATCGGGGCGGCGATGCTCTTGGCGAGCCCGATCGCCGGGGTCTCGTTCAGTTGCCCGGTCGGGTTGCCCTGCGCGTCCTTGATGACCCCGGGGACCTTCACCGACGCGTCGATATTGTTCGCCTTCAGCACCGCGGTGTTGACGGTGAAGTCGTGGTTGTTCAGCCACCAGACCGCGATCTGGCGGGTGGAGGAGATCTGGTCGAGGAAGGCGGCGTCGAAGGTCGGGGCGTTCGCATCGCCCATGAAGAAGATGGGGTCCCAGCCTGCCGCGCCGAGCGGCGCATTGGGGTCGGTGAGCTTCGCCTCGGCCTCCTTCATGCGGGTCAGGAAGTCGTCGTAGGAGCCGACGCCGGGGATCACGTTCCCCTTGCTGTCGAGGCGGTCGTAGTAGCCGACCCAGACCAGTTCCTCGACCATGCCCTCCATCGGGTGGGCGTGGGCCTCGATCATGCCCGGGGTCAGGATGTGGTCCTTGAAGGTGTCGTCGAGGGTGTAGTCGCCCCAGCCCTCGAGTTGGTCGAGCGGGCCGGCCCCGAGGATGCGCCCGTCTCGAACGGCGACGTACTCCGCCTCCGGGTTGTTCGGGTCCATCGTGAGGATCTTCTTCGCCTGGAAGATGGTGATCGGGCCGGAGCCGACCTCCGGGCCCGGGGTCGCCTCCTGCGCCGCGGCGTTCGCGCCCGCGAGGGCGAGCGCGGCTGCGCCGGCGATGGCGGTGCGCCGGGTGATCGGGGTTCTCATGTGACCCACTCCTTTGAATGGCACTGCCGGACGTGCGCGAAATGCCGAACGCCCCGGTACAGTAGCATGACCGCGCGCCGGCGACGGGCCGCGCCTCGCCGGATGACGGCATTACGCCTCGGCGGCGCCGGGCAACGCGGCGAGACTGGCGCCGCGTTCGATGCTCCCGGGCAGCCCGATGAATACCAGCCGGGAGGCCTCCCCCGGGTTCCACGCCCCGGCCGGATCGATCTCCCACCGCTTGCCGACCAACTGGAAGACCTGCCGGGTCTCCGGCGACTCGGCCAGCCGCAGGCTGCCCTTGGCGCGGATCACCCCGTCCGGCAGCGAACCCGCCAGCGCCGCGAGCGCCTCGCGCTCGATCGGCTCCGCGGACGAGATGCTGAACGTCTCGTGCAGGGCGTGCGTTTCGCCGGCTGCCTCCTCCGGGCTCGGCGCGCGCCGGCCGCCGGCCACGCCGAGGATCGCGTCCAGCGGCAGTTCCCCGTGGTTGGCCCGGATGATCCGCGCGCCCTCGACCGTCTCGCGCAGCCATGCCTCGACCGCGTCCGCCTCTGCCGGGGAGACGAGATCGGTCTTGGCCAGCACCAGCAGGTCCGCCATCTGCAACTGGCGCAGCACCGAGGAGCCGACGTAGTCGTCCGCCGCGCGGGTGCGGATCGTCTCGGCGTCGACCAGCACGACGATCCCCTCGTAGGAGAAGCCGGGGTAATACCCGTAGGAGGCCACCCGCATCGGGTTGGCGACGCCGCTCGCCTCGATGATGACCACGTCCGGGGCCGGGGTCATCACCTGCAACTGCCAGATGACCTTCATGAAGCCGCTCTGCAGCGAACAGCAGATGCAGCCGTTGGCGAGATTGATGGTGGTGTTGTCCGCGCTGGCGATGAGATCGGCGTCGATGTTGACGCTGCCGAAGTCGTTCACCAGCACCGCGGCGCGCAGCCCCTGCGTGTTGCGGAGCACCCGGTTGAGCAGCGTGGTCTTGCCGGAGCCGAGGTAACCCCCGATCACCACGAAGGGGACCGGCGGCCGTGCCGCGGGCGCTGGCGCGCCCGTATCGATCCCGGCGGCGCTGGCGCCGGGGAGGTCGACGGCGGGTTCGGCGGGCATGGTCACGTGGCGGCTCCTTCCGTGTGCGCCGTGGTCAGCGGCGGCGCTCCGGTGCACTGTACGGTGTTCCATCCGTGATCTGCCCGAAGATCGGCACGTCTGCGCGGTTCACGGTGGCGGCGGTCTGGCGGGCGTTCGCGCCGGCCCGGCCGGAAAGGCCGAGCCGCGCGGAGACGCCGCTGATGGCCCCGGGCGCCGGCCAGACCTCGTCCTCCAGGATCGGCGCGGCCACCGGATCGCGCGGGTTGCGGCGCCCGCCTGCCCAGCCGTCGGACCCGCGGGGCGCGGGCGTCAGGCGGCCGGGCTGCCCTTGCCGGCCGGCGCCCCGGCGATGGCGTCGATGCAGGCGATGCCCGCGCCCTGCTGCTTGACGCCGCCGAGGACCGTCCCCCAGACCACGATATCGCGGATCTTCATCGGGTCCACCTCGAGCGGGTTCTGCTCCAGCACCGTGAAGTCGGCGAACTTGCCGGTTTCGATGCTGCCGATCCGGTCGTCCATCTTCAGCAGCCGCGCCGCGCCCACGGTGGCGGCGAACAGCGCCTCCTCGGCCGTCAGCTTCTGCTTGTCGGAGAAGACCCTGCCCTGCGGCGTGACCCGGTTCACCGCGCACCACATCGGGTGCAGTTGGCCCAGCGGGGTCACGCCGGCGTCGGTGTGGAAGGAGAAGTTCAGTCCGAGGTCGCGCGCGGTGCCGCAGGCGGCCATCTCGTTCGCGCGCTCCGGGCCGACCACGATCTCGTAGTGCTGGTCGCCCCAGTACCAGATGTGGTTGGAGAAGATGTTGACCGCCGCGCCGAGTTCGACCATGCGCTCGAACTGCGCGCGCGTCGTCCACATCGCGTGCTGGCAGGTGTGGCGGTGATCCGGCCAGCTTGCCGCCCGCTGCACCGCCGACAGGGTGTCGAGGAAGACGTCGATCGTCCGCGAACCGTTGCAGTGAACGGAGCACTGGATGCCGGCCTCGTGGAGCGGGGTCATCCAGTTGGTCAGCTCCTCGGGGCCGATCAGGAGTTCCTGGAGGTCGTTCTCCCCCTTGTAGTAGCCGGGCCAGTTCATCACCGCGGTGAAGGCCTGGGTCGATCCGTCGCAGACCAGTTTGATCCCCTGGTACATCAGCTTGTCGGTGTTGCCGGCGGCGGCCTTCTTGAACACCTCCACCACGTTGGCGGGGGTCGCGTCGGTCCCGGGCAGGGTGGGGTCCGCGTAGAGCACGACCCGGGCGGGATAGGCCGGGGTGTTCACCGCGTCGTTCCACGCCTTTGCCGCGGCCGGGCTGGCCAGGTTGGTCGAGGCCATGTCGGTGATGGTCGTGCAGCCGGAGTTCACCGCGAACTTGCCCAGCGCCACGATCGCCTCGGTGCTGCCCATCATCTCCATGATCGGCCCGAGGATCGTCCGCGCGAGACCCATCGCCGGGGTCTCGTTGAGTTGCCCGGTGGGGTTGCCGTTGGCGTCCTTCAGCACCCCCGGCACCTTGGTCGCGCTGGTGATGGTGTTCGCCTTGAGCACGGCCGAATTGACGGTCATGTCGTGGCCGTTGGCCCACCACACCGCGACCTGCCGGGTGGTGGACACCTGGTCGAGGAACGCGGCGTCGAGCGTGGTCTTGTGATCCCAGAAGTAGATCGGATCGAACCCGCTGCTTACCAATGGCGCGTTCGGGTCGGTGAGCTGCGCCTCCTCCGCCTTGAGGATCGTGATCAGGTCGTCATAGCTGGCGATGCCCTTCAGCGTCTCGCCGTTCACCCCCGGGCGGTCATAGCGCCCGCTCCACCCCATCATCGCCACCATGCCTTCGAAAATGTGGGAGTGGGCCTCGACCAGCCCCGGCACCAGCACGTGGTCCTTGAACGTGTCGTCGAGGGTGTAGTCGCCCCACCCGGACACCTGCTCCAGCGTGCCCGCGCCGAGGATCCGGCCGTTCCGGACCGCGACGTACTCGGCCTCCGGGTTGTCCCGGTCCATGGTGAGGATCTTCTTCGCCTTGAAGATGACGATCGGGCCGGACGAAACCTCGGGTACGAACGCGCTCGTGTTCGATGGCGTGCTCATGGGTGGCTTGCTCCATTCAACTCGATCGCGGCGCCAGCGCAGCGGCAAACGATCTCCATGCTGAAGTGTCCCGTATCCGGCGCGGCTCCTGCCGCCAGCCAGCGCGACGACCGCCCCGCCCCGGCGTGCGCCGGGAGTCTGCGTGAAACCGGGCGCGCCGTCCATCCGCCATCGTGGTGGATGCCCGTCGCTCCGGTGCGGTGCATCGCCATGCTACCGCCCCGCGTCCTCCGCGAGGTCGAGCGCGAGCATGGCCGCGTTGACGATGGCCGGGGCGTCGATCCCGGCGTACTCGTAGAGCGCCCCGCGCGAGCCGGACTGCCCGAAGGTGTCCACCCCCAGCGGCACCGTCTGCGCTCCGTGGATGCTGCCGAGGAAGGCGAGGCTGTGCGACGCGCCGTCCTGCACGGTGACGATCGGGGCCCGGCGCTCCCCGGCGGGAATCAGCGTCTCAAGGTGGCCGAGATCGGCCGTTCGCCGCGCGTCCTTCAGTTGCAGCGAGCGCGAGGCCCGCAGCCCGGCGAACAGCCGCTCCGCGCTGGTCACGTTGATCACGTTCGCGGCGATGCCCTCGGCGTGCAGCAGCCGCGCCGCCTCCACCGCCTCCGGGATCATGATGCCCCCGGCCGCGATCTGCACCACGTCGGCCGCCGGGAGATCGGGCGCGGCCGTGCGCCGGTCGATCAGCCGGTAGCCGCCCGCGAGCGCCTGCCGCCGCAGGTCGTCCTCGCCGAGCCGGGCCGCCGCCTCCTGCATCAGCGTCTGGTCGATCGGCTTGGTGCTGAGGCGCAGATAGGTGCTGATGCCGTGCTCGCGGTCGCAGAGCAGGCGCATCCCTTCGAGGAAGGTCCACTCGACCTCCTTCGCGAACGCCGGCTCGTAAAAGCGCAGGTTCGGCAGTTCGATGCCGAGCGAGATGGTCACGGCGGATTGGTGCGCGCCCCCCTCGGGACTGAGCGAGACGCCGGACGGCGTTCCCGCGAAGATCATCTTCGCCCCGTTGTAGAGCCCGTAGATCAGGGCGTCGAGCCCGCGGCAGACGAACGGGTCGTAGACCGTGCCGACCGGGAAGAGATGCTGCCCGGACAGTTCCCAGGTGAGCCCGAAGGCGCCCAGCGCCGAGAACAGGTTCATCTCCGAGATGCCGAGTTCGATGTGGCGCCCCTCGGGGCCCGGCTTCCAGCGCACCATGCTGGGACCGCCCGCGTCGAACTCCGCCTGCTGCTCCGGGTGAAAGACGCCCACCTTGTTGATCCAGCCCGCCAGGTGGGTGCTGGTCGCCACGTCCGGCGAGAGCGTGATGGTCCGCTCCCCGACCTCCGGCACGTCGGCCAGCCGGACCATGATCCGCCCGAGCGCCTCCTGCGTGCTCGTCACCGCGGGCTGCGCCGCGTCGAGGCGCTCGGGCACCATACTGGCCGCGGTGACCGGCGCGGGCGCGGCGGCGGCGCTGCCGAGGCGTTCCCCGGCCGCGGCGCACCACCGGCCCTCGTCGGAGCCGGCCGGGAACGCCGCCCAGGGATCCTCGTCCGGGATGCCGAACTGCGCCCGCAACTCGTCCATCTGCTTCTGGGTCAGCAACTGGGAGTGGTTGAGGGGATCGCCCGCCATCGGCAGCCCGAAGCCCTTGATGGTGTAGGCGAAGACCACGGCCGGCGCGGCCCCGGCGGCGTCGGCCTCGCCGAGCACCTCCAGCAGGCGGGGCAGGTCGTGCCCGGCGAGGTTGGATACGACGCGGTTCAGTCCGTCGTCCGGGATGTGCTCCACGCTCTCGAGGATGTCGGCCCGCCAGCGCCGGTCGGCGACATCGGCAAGGCGGCGGCGCACCTCCGCGCCGTCGGCCTGCCGGATCATCGCCTGGTACTCCTCGTTGGCCATCTCGTCGATGCGCCGGCGCAGGGCCTCGCCCTTCGGGCCGGCCATGGCCGCCTCGAGCCGGGAGCCGTACTTCGCCTCGAATACCTTCCAGCCCGCGCCGGCAAACAGCGCCTTCAGCCGCGCCGCCCGCACCCCGGGAATCACCCGGTCCAGGCTCTGCCGGTTCAGATCGACGATCCAGATCACCTTGCCGAGCCCCTGGATGGCCTCCTCGGCGACCGTCTCCCAGACGTTGCCCTCGTCCAGTTCGGCGTCGCCCATCAGCGAGATGAAGCGGTCCGAGGTGACGCTGCCCCACTTGGTGCGGGCATATTCCGCCGCCAGCGCGCCGTAGACCGGCGCCACCGCGCCCAGCCCCACCGAGCCGGTGGAAAAGTCCACCTGATCCGGGTCCTTGGTGCGGCTCGGGTAGGCCTGCAGGCCACCGAACTCGCGCAGGGTCGGCAGGTAGCCGCGGTCCAGCCTGCCCAGCAGGTATTGGGCGGCGTGGAAGATGGGGGAGGCGTGCGGCTTGATGCTCACCCGGTCCCCCGGGCGCAGGAACCGGAAGTAGAGCGCGGTGATGATGGTGGAGACGCTGGCGGAGGAGGCCTGGTGCCCGCCGACCTTCGTCTTGTCCGGGTTGGGCCGCACGCTGTTCGCGTGGTGGATGATCTGGGTGGAGAGCCACAGCAGTCGGCGCTCGATGGATTCGAGGGTGGCGAGGTCGGCGGCGCTGAGGCCGCCGCGAATGGCAGGCTCCGATTCGGACGGCGAGCGATGCGCGTGACGTTCCATGGAACTGGGCTCCTCGGTCCTCTGATGACAGCGGGGAAACTCCTCCGGTGGAGCGCCCTCGTGCCGTGCATGATAGGTCATCGGGTTGCCCGCCGGGCAGCCGCTCGCGGCACGAAGACTGCGACGTTCCATCCCGCGGGATTGGCCGCCTGCCGCCGCATTGCCGCCCGCTGGCCCTGCCGCATGATGCGCCGCCCGGATGCCGTGGCACCGGGCCGCGGCCCGGTCCCCTCCCGAACGCCCGCCTGCTGGAGGATGCTGAATATTCCGGTGGGTAAAACATCATGGACTTCCGGCGCGTCACGCGGGACATTGCGCGGGCGGCGCCCGATGCCTGTCCCGACACGGGGTGTATTCGGCATGGTCGCGCAGGGACCGCTGGCGGCCCCGCCGGTTCGCACCCGCGGAGCGGATGACGAGGAAAGGACACCCGATCGTGGACGAGGAGACATTCGACGATCTCACCGCGCGGCTCGCGGGCGGAACCAGCGACCGCCGGACCGGCATGAAAGCCGCGCTGGGGGCCCTGATCGGCGCCGCGGCCATGGGTGGCGCCGCGTCGGCTGAGCGGAAGAAGGCCGACGGCGCGAACCGCCCGCCGAAGCCGGACGAGGACGCGCGAACGGAGGCGGCGAGCGGGAACGGTACCTCTGCCCAGGGCCCATGCGGCGATGGATCGGCGCGCAGCAACACCTGCCGGAAGGACAGCGAGTGCTGCACCTTCGTCTGCGATGCCGGGAGCGGCCGCTGCCGGTGCCGCGTCGCCGGCTCGGCCTGCCAGCGGAACGAGAACTGCTGCAATACCCTGACCTGCTCCGGCGGTCTGTGCCAGAAGGGCGGGGGCGGCGGGGGCAACCAGTCCGGCCCCACCGGCCCCAGGGGCCGCACCGGCGCCACCGGCCCTACCGGTCCCGTCGGCGGCGCCACCCCGGACGGCCCGACCGGCGCGGTGCAGTACAACCGTGACGACACCGCGCTCGGCGGCAATGTCGGCCTCTTCTACGACTATGCCGACACCCTGCGGGTGGGCATCGGCACGACCCAGCCGGCGGCCGGGCTCGACATCGTGAACCCTTCGCCCTCCGTGCCCGCGCTGCGGGTCGAGGGAGCCGTCGGGCAAACCGGCCCGATGATCCAGTTGTTCGGGCCGGGGCCGACGAGCCTGATGTGGATCACCGCCGACGTGGCGTCGAACGTCTGGATCGGGGGAAATCAGCCCGGCGCGGCCAATACCGTGGGGGTGGACAACATCGGCATCGGTTCCTTCGCGCTGACGGCGAACACCACCGGCGACTACAACACCGCGGTCGGCGCGCTGGCGCTGGTGTCGAACACGACCGGCTCCGGGAACAGCGCATTTGGCCTCAATGCCGGCTACGCGAACACCACCGGCGATCACAACACCGCGCTCGGCACGGATGCGCTCTACTCCAATGGAACCGCCAGCCGGAATGTGGCGGTTGGCTGGAAAGCGCTCGAACGGGCGTCGTCCGCCGAGTGCACCGCGGTCGGCACGGCCGCGCTCCGCTACCAGACGACCGGTGATTTCAATACCGGGGTCGGGTTCTCCGCCCTGTTGAACAACGAGTCCGGCGATTCGAATACTGCTGTCGGGTACAACGCGCTCAAGGCCAACACGGCTGGCTACAACGTCGCGGTCGGCGTCAGCGCCCTCGCCGTCAACACGACCGGGGCGGACAACACCGCCATCGGCACCAGCGCCCTCCTCGTCAACACCAGCGGCGACTCCAACACCGGGGTCGGAGCCGGCGCCCTGATCGCGCTGACGACCGGCAACAACAACACCGCCCTCGGCGCACGGGCGGCGAACTCCGTGATCACCTTCAGCAACACGACGGCGCTCGGCGCGTATGCCGACGTCACCGGCAGCGACCAGGTCCAGCTCGGCGACGCCGCGACGACCACCTACGTCTACAACACGGTCCAGACCCGGTCCGACGTGCGCGACAAGACCGGCGTTCGCGACACCGTGCTCGGCCTCGACTTCATCACCGCGCTGCGCCCGGTCGATTACCGCTGGGACATGCGCGAGGACTACCGGCCGGCCCAGCCCGCCGCGCCGGCCGCCTCCGCCAGCGACGCCGAGCGCGCCGCCTACGCCGACGCGATGGCCCAGTGGCGCGAGGCGAGCCGGATGGGAACGCTCTCCCGCGACGGCTCGAAGGCGCGGACCCGCTACCATCACGGATTCATCGCCCAGGAGGTCCGCGACCTGATTGCCGCCACCGGCATCGATTTCGGCGGATTCCAGGATCACACCGTGGCCGGCGGCGAGGATGTGCTGTCGCTCGGCTACGACGAGTTCATCGCTCCGCTCATCCGGGCGGTGCAGGAACTCGCCGGCATCGTCCGCCGGCAGGACGCCGAATTGGCGGACCTGCGCGCCGCCATCCAGCCCCGCGCGTAGCACGCCTGCCGCCATCCGGCCGCGCCCGCGCGAAATCGTTCGCATCGAGGCTCTCCGGGAGCGACGTCGCTCCCGGAGAGTCCTTTGCCCCGGGCCTGCGGGGTCGCCCCCAGTCCCTGCCCGGCTTCCATCCAGCACCCGCTTCATGGCCCCGTGCGAAACTGCGGCATGACCGGTTTCTGGGGTATTCAACGCGTCAAGCTCACCCCGCCGCTGCCGCCCGCCGACGCAGTGCGCCGGTCCGCGCTCATCGCCCGGCTCGATGCCGCCGCCCTGCCGCTCGTCACCGTCGCCGCGCCCGCCGGCTACGGCAAGACCACCCTGCTCGCCGCCTGGGTCCGCTCCGGCCGCCGCCGCGCCGCCTGGCTCTCCATCGACGAGGCCGACGGCGACCTGCGCCGGTTCGCCGCCTACCTCGCCGCCGCCGTCCGCCTTGCCTTTCCGGGCGCGACGCCCTCGCTCGACGTGCTGCTCGCGGGCGCCCGCACCCTGGAGCCCGGAGCCGTCGCGGCCGTCCTCGCCGACGACCTGCTCGACCTCCCCGCCGACCTCGTGCTGGTGATCGACGACCTGCACGCCGCCAGCGGCCCCGCGCCCGCCGCCGTGCTCGATGCCCTGATGCGCTATCCGCCTCCCCGCCTGCGCCTTGTCATCGCCTCGCGGGAGGCGGTCGCCGGGCCCGCCATGCGCCGCCTCTGGTCGCGCGGGCTCGCCCTTGCCCTCGCCGCCGACGATCTGCGCTTCAGCCGCGGCGAGATCGCCGCCGTGCTGGGCCGCGACGCCGCCAGCCGCGCCGCCGGCGTCGAGGCTGGCACCGGCGGCTGGCCCGCAGGCGTGCGCGCCCTCGCGATCGCCGAACGCCAGACCCCGCCGGGGCAACGCGCCGCCGGCTCGGCTCCCACGGAGGCCGCCGTCGCCGCCACCGCCGCCAGCATCCGCGCCTACCTCGTTGGCGACGCCCTCGCGGGCCAGTCCCCCGCGCGGGCGCGCCTGTTGCGCGCCACCGCCGCCGCCGAGCGCCTCACCCCCGCCCTTGCCGCAGCCCTCGCCGGTGCGGGCGTCACCGCCGCCGCCGCCCGCGAGGAACTCGACGCCCTCGTCCGCGACGGCTTCTTCTGCACCCGCATCGACGGCGACTGGGTCCGCGTGCATCCCGTCCTGCGCGACGCCCTGCTGGATGACCTCCGCGAGCGCGAGGGTCCGGCCGCCGTGCTGGAACAGCACCGCATCGCCGGCGAGTGGCACGCCGCCCGCGGCATGGTCGACGAGGCGCTCGATCACGCGCTGAAGGCCGGATCCGCCGATGCCGCCGCAGCCCTCATCGCCAGCCATGCCCCCGCGTGGTTCGCCAGCGACCAGATCGTCCGCTCCTCGGGCTTCATCGACCGGTTGCCCGGCCCGCTCGTGGGCGAACACCCCGCGCTCCTGCTGCTCCAGGCCCACGCCGCCGTGCTCCGCGGCAGGCTCACCGCCGTGCTGCCCGCCGCGCAGGCCGCCCAGGATCTGCTCGACGCCCGCCGCGCCGCCGGCGATCAGCACCCGGACGACGCCCTCCTCCGGCTTGAGATCGGCGGCCTCCGCTGCCTCGCCGCCTACCATCTCGGCGATCCCCGGCCCGCCCTCGCCCTCGCCGAGTCGCTCCTCTCCGCCGACTTCGCGCGCGCCCCCTTCGCCGTGCTCCAGGCGGTCAACGCCTACTCCCTTGCCATGACCCTCTCCGGCCGCGCCGCCGAGGCGGAGACCCGGCTCGCCGCGTGGATTCCCCCGCTCACGCTCGGGCCGGATCTGCGGGCGGCCGTCGCCGCCATGGGCTGCTTCCACCTGACCAGCGCTGGCGGCGACGCCGAGGCCGCGCTCGGCTGGGCCGAGGCCGCGCTCCGGCATGCTCCCCCGGAGGCGGCCCGGGTCCGGCTTGCCGCCGCGGTCATGCGCTTCGGCGCCCTCCTCGAACTCGGCGACTCCGCCCGGTGCGACCAGGCCCTCGCCGAGGCCGACGCCGCCGACCGCTCCTCGAACCTGCTCGCCGTCAACGCCCTGCACGTTCTCAAGGCCCAGTTGCTTGCCGACCGCGGTCTCGTGGCCGAGGCGCGCGCCACCGTCGCCGAGGCCCGCCGCATGGTGGACCTCGCCGACCTCCGCCCCATGATCGAGGTCTGCGATGCGCTGGAGGCGTCCGTTGCGCTCGCCGCGGGCGACCTCGAGGCGGCGGGCCGCTGGGCCGACCGGGCCGCCCCGGGCTGGCGCCCGGTCATGGCCCATCCCACCGAGCCGCCCCCCATCGTCCTCGCCCGCATCCTCGCCGCCCGCCAGGCTCCCGGCGATCTCGATCGCGCCGAGACCATGCTCCTCGCGGCCATCCGGCATGGCGAGGAGTTCCGCCAGGCGCTGCCGGCACTCCGGGCGCTGCCGGTCCTCGCCGTCGTGCGGGAGGCTCGCGGCGACCGGCAGGGCG
This sequence comes from Chloroflexota bacterium, assembly GCA_046096285.1. Taxonomy (GTDB): domain Bacteria; phylum Chloroflexota; class Chloroflexia; order Thermomicrobiales; family UBA6265; genus CADCWF01. Next base: position 6,316 of record JBJTKE010000652.1, on the reverse strand, counting down.
CGCTCGACGCCATGCGGCGGGCATTGCTCCTGGGCCCTGTGCCGCTGGTCCGCGGCTTCGCCGTGCTCGGCGATCCGGCGCGCCGGTTGCTCGCGGTCCTCGCCGGGGATGCCGCCGCGCCCGCCGGGGCCTCCGCGCCCGCCGGGGCCTCCGCGCCCGCCGGGGCCTCCGCGCCCGCCGCGCCCGCCGCGCCCGCCGGTCTGGCCGCCCGGCGGGTGCTTGCCTGCTGGCCGCGGGAGCAACCCGGGCAGCCCGCGCAATTCGCGCAATTCGCGCAACTCGCGCAATTTGGGCAATTCGCGCAACCTGCGCCTGCCGGGCGCGCCGGCGGGCCCGCGCCTGCCGGTCCCGCCGCCTTCCGCGGGGATGCGGCCGCCGCCGTCGCCCGCCTGTCCCGGCGCGAACTCGAGGTGGTGCGGCTCATCGCTCGCCGCCGCAGCAACAAGGAAATCGCCGCCGAACTCGGCATCTCGCCCGAGACCGTCAAGGAATACAGCAGCGCCGCCTACCGCAAACTCGGCGTCGCCAACCGGCATGACGCCGCCGATGTGGTGCGGGCCGCCGACCGGTCCTGATCCGCTCCCACCCGCAGCCGCCCCGGAATTGCCCCCTGGGGGGGCAATGACGTTGGTGCAAACCCACGCTATATCAACAAAGGGCAGTGCGCGCCGCGTGGCGCGGCGTGGCGGATTTCCGCTGCGTGAACGGGGTGGCGCCGGGCGTGCCCGAAAGCGGGCGCCAGCCTGAACGGGCAGCCGGGCCCGGCCCGGCCCGTCATTGGCGCGAGCCAGGTCCGGCGGAGCATGCGGCACGCCGCCGGCGGCCGCGGGGGAGGAGTGTGGCGATGGACGATCTCCGGTTCGATGCGATGGCCGCCCGGTTGGGCAAGGCGATGGACCGCCGGTCCGGGTTGAAGGGCGTCGCGGCGGGATTCGCCGCAGCCCTTGCAGGCGCCGCGGGCCTCGCAGGCGCGGCAGGCGCGGAGAAACGCGGGAGGAACAGGCCCGCGATCGAGGGACCCTGCGGCAAGGGAGCCCGGCGCAACGAGTGCCGGAAGAACAGCGATTGCTGCACCGGGCTCTGCAACAGGAAGAAGAACCGCTGCCGGTGCGTGGCGAAGGGCGAGGCCTGCAGCGAGTCGCGCCAGTGCTGCTCGCGCAAGAACCAGGTGATGGCCTGCACCGACAAGGTCTGCAGGCCCGCGGGCGGATCCGCCGCGGGGACCATCGGGACCGGCCAGCCCTGCACGGCGGGCCAGGGCTGCAAGGACCCGAGGGCCACCTGCACCCCCTACCTCAGCGGCGACCCGGCCGGGACCTACTGCCTGCTCGGCATGGGCGGCGCCTGCGGCGCCGATGACAACCAGTGCGCCTCGCAGGTCTGCAGTTCCGGCCTGTGCGTGACCTGCACCGTCTGCTCCGACCTCAGCCTGTGCCGCTACCGCACCATCGGCGCGGCCATCACCGACGCCGAGGAAGGCGACGTCATCTCCATCGGCCCCGGGACCTACGACACCTACATGGAGATCACGACCGACAACCTGACCCTGCGCCGCTGCGGTCCGGCCAGCGCCGGTTCGGTGACCTGGGCAAACGATGACGGCGACGATTCGTCAATCTACATCTCCACCGTCTCCTCGCTCACCCTCGACGGGATCGATTTCACCGGTGGAACGAGTTCCGCGGTGATCTACGCCTCCGGCTACCAGGATTCACCGATCGGCCTCACCATCAGGAACTGCACCTTCACCGGCAAGTACGACGTGGACCAGAGCTTCAGCTACGGCGGGGTCCAGGGGGAGCAGTACGTCAACCTCACCATAAGCGACACGACCTTCACCGGCTTCCACAACAGCGGCAACAACGGCGGCGCTATCCGTTCCTACAATTCCAACCATCCCGACAAGAACCTCAACGTCTTCACCAACGTGACCGTCACCAACAACTACTCCGGCAACCAGGGCGGCGGCGTCGAGTTGAGCGGCACGACCTCGACCCTGACCGGATGCACGATCACCGGCAACGAGGCCGCCGGAATGTTCGGCGGCGGCGGCATGTTCATCTCCGCGGGCAGCACCGTCACCCTGACCGACTGCACGATCTCCGGAAACAGCGCCTCCTCGACCAACGCCGACGAGGGCCTCGGCGGCGGGATCACTATCGACAACACCAACAACTTCTCGTCGCTGACCCTGTCGGGTTCGACAACCATCACCGGCAACGACGCCAAGGGAGCCAATACGTCCAACGGCGGCGGCGTGGCCAGCTTCTATCCCGCGGCGTACCAGGCCGGCGTGGTCAGCGGCAGCACGCTCGCCAACATCTCGAGCAACACGCCGACCAACCAGGACTGCACGACCGTCACCCTGCCAGCCTCGTCCCTCGTCTACACCACGGTCAGCTGCCTGACCTGGACGTAGCCGTCAGGCATCGCGGCCCGCGCCGGGGCCGCCCCGGCGCGGGCCGCGCCTCTCCCGCCATCCCTTGCCGGCCCCGGGCCTCCCGGGCCGGCTCATCCCCCCGGACCCCCCCCAACCGGGGGGATTGCGTCTTCTCCCGCGCTGGATACCGTTCAACCAACGGCATTCCGGCCGAGACGACGGACCCGGATTTGGGGGTGATGAACCGATGGACGAGATCCGTTTCGACGCAGTGGCCGCGCGCCTGGGCGCGGCGATAGGCCGGCGCGAGGGGCTGAAGGGCGCCCTCGCGGGCATCGCCGCCGCGCTCGCCGGCGCCAACGCCGCGGATGTGGCCGGCGCGGGCAGGCGCCGCAAGCGCGGCACGGGGCACGATGGCGGCGCGGCCGCCGGCAAGCCCGAAATCGAGGGCCCGTGCGGCACGGGGCCGAAGCGGAATGCCTGTCAGAAGGACAAGGACTGCTGCACCGGCTTCTGCAACCGGAAGATCAACAAGTGCCGCTGTCTTCGCGCCGGGCAGGCCTGCCAGCAGGATCGCAACTGCTGCCAGGGACGGTCCCAAAAACTCTCCTGCATCGACAACGTGTGCCGGAAGAGCGGCAACGCGGGAATCCCGACCGGAGCCCCCTGCCAGCCCGGACAGGCCTGCAAGGACCCGGCGGCGAGCTGCACCACCTACACCAACCAGTTGCCCGCCGGGACCTACTGCCTGCTGCCGCTCGGCTCCACGGCCTGCGGCGAGACCGACGGCCACTGTGTTTCGCAGTTCTGCAACGGCGGCGCCTGCCAGCCGTGTACGGTCTGCTCCAGTTCGGCCAACTGCCCCTTTACCAGCATCGGCTCGGCGGTGACGGACGCCTCGGCCGGGACGGTGATCGGCATCGCGGCCGGGACCTACGACACCTACATGGCCATCGAGACGGACAACCTGACCCTCCGCCGCTGCGGCGGGAGCGACGCCGGGTCGGTGGTCTGGGAGAACACCGCCGCCAACGACCACACCCTCTACCTCGAGGAGACGGGCATTTCGACCCTGACCGTCCGCGGCATCGACTTCAAGGGCGCCAACCAGTACACCGTGATGTACGCCGCCGGCACCAGCAGCCAACGCCTCGCCCTCAATGTCGCCAACTGCACCTTCACCGGCCAGTATTCGGTCGACACGGATTACAACTACCCGGCGATCGTCGCCCTGTCCTTCGTCGACCCGACGATTACCGACACCACGTTCACCGGCTTCCACGCGGATTCCTACGGTGGCGGCGCGATGTCCTGCGAGGGAGACGCGGCCGACGCAACCAACACCGCCATCTTCACCAACGTCAGCGTGACCGGGTGCTACTCCGGCTACTCCGGCGGCGCATTCGACATCCGGCGGTCGATCGCGACCCTCACCAACTGCACCATCACCGGCAACACCGCCTCCAACAGCGGCGGCGGCATCAACATGGACGGCGCCGGCACGGTCACGCTCGTCGACTGCACCATCAGCGGCAACACGACCGAGGGCTCCGGCGCGGGCGAAGGCATCGGCGGGGGCATCCGCGTCAGGGACAACAACAGCGGCGACGCCTACGCCTCCACGTTGGTCATCCAGGGCTCCACGACCATCACCGGCAACACAGCCTCCGGACCGAACGCCTCGAACGGCGGCGGCGTCATCTCCGACAGCGGCGGCGTCATCACCGGCGGCAGTTCGGCGAACATCTCCGGCAACATTCCGTCCGGGCAGGACTGCTCGAAGCAGGATGGCGGGACCTACTCCACCGTCAACTGCTCGACCTGGGCGTAGCCGCCAGGCAGCGGAGCCCGCGCCGGGACATTCCCGGCGCGGGCCGCGCCTCTCCCGCAAGCCATCGCCGGCCCCGGCCCATCCCCCCGAACATCCCCCCATCCGGGGGGATTGTGTGTTTTTCCACGTTGGGTACCTTTCATCGGAACGGCGTTCCGGCCGTGGCGACGGACCCGGATTGGGGGAGACGAACCGATGGACGAGATCCGTTTCGACGCAGTGACCGCGCGCCTGGGCGCGGCGATGGACCGGCGCGCGGGGCTGAAGTCCGCCTTCGCCGGGATCGCCGCGGCGCTCGCCGGCGTCAACGCGGCGGGCGTGGCCGACGCGGGCAAGCAGCGCAAGCGCGGCAGGGGACGTGACGGCGGCGCGGGCTCCGGCACGCCGGCGCTCGAGGGCCCCTGCGGCAAGGGCGCGAGGAAGAATTACTGCGAAAAGGACAAGGACTGCTGCACCGGGCTCTGCAACCGGAAGAACAACAAGTGCCGCTGCCTCAGCCGCGGCAAGGCCTGCACGGATTCGAAGCAGTGCTGCACCCGCGGCGGGCAATCGCAGGCCTGCCTCAACGGGGTGTGCGCCCGGTACGTCGAGCCCGGGACCATCGAGACCGGCCAGCCCTGCCAGGCCGGCCAGACCTGCAAGGACACCCAGGCCACCTGCACCACCTACACCAACGGCGCGCCGGCGGGAACCTACTGCCTGCTGCGCAACGGCGCGGCCTGCGGCACGACCGACGGCTCCTGCGCCTCGCAGTTCTGCAACGGCGGCGTCTGCGAGCCATGCACCGTCTGCTCCGACCGCAACGCCTGCCGCTACCGCACCATCGGCTCGGCGGTCGGGGACGCCGAGGCGGGCGACGTGATCGGCATCGCCGCCGGGACCTACGACACCTACATGGAGATCGCCACCGACAACCTGACGCTGCGCCGCTGCGGCGCGGCGGACGCCGGCTCCGTGCTCTGGGCTCACGATGACGGCGACGGCCCGAGCATCGACCTCGAGGAGACCGGCATCTCCGCGCTGACGCTCAAGGACATCGACTTCACGGCCGGTTACCAGTACGAGATCATCCTCGCCAAGGGCGAGAGCGACAAGCGGCTCACGCTGACGATCGACGGCTGCACCTTCACCGGCAAGTACGACGACAGCACCGACTTCAACTACTCCTGCATCTCGACGGATGACTACACCAACTCCACGATCAGCGACACGACCTTCACCAAGTGCCATGGCGAGAACGACGCTGGCGCCGCCTTCTCGTCGGGTGGCGATATCACGGCCCCCAACATCGTGATCATGACCAATGTCACCGCGACGAACGGGTACAGCGCCTACCAGGGCGGAGCGTTCGACTTTCGCAAGACGATGGCGACGCTCACCAACTGCACCATCACCGGCAATACGGCCAACACCTCGGGCGGCGGCATCAACATCGATGGTGGCGGCACGACCACGCTCGTCGATTGCACGATCAGTGGCAACACCACCGTTGACACCAGCACCGACGGCGTTGGCGGCGGCGTCTCGGTCCGGGACAACGGCAACACCGGGGCGGACATCTCGAGGCTGGTGATCCAGGGCACGACGACGATCACCGGCAACACCGCGACGGCCACCAATGCCTCCAACGGCGGCGGTGTGATCTCCAAGGATGGCGGCATCATCACCGGCGGCACGCTGACCAACATCACCGGCAACACGCCGTCGGGCGAGAACTGCACGACCCTGGTCACCGGCGCCTACACCACCGTCAGCTGCGCGACCTGGATCTAGTCCCGGCCGGGCTGCGCCCCTCTACCGCGTGAATCGCGCCCGGCCGGTTGCATCCGTCCGCCAGCGCCGCACGATGACGATCCCCCTGCCCCCCGGGGGGATCGTCGTGTGTGGGCCGCGCCCCCCGAGGCGCGTCGGCTCTCACCAGCACCGGCCGGCTCCGACCCGCGGCAGCCCTCGCCAGCGACACCCGAGGGCGCCGCATGTCGCCCCCAACCCCGCCAACGGCCCCTGTCTCTCGCATGGCGAGAGGGGTTTGCGCCGCACCCCCGGACAGGTTCGGCATCGGCCGGCTTCACCCCCTTGCAGATCTCGCCCGCCCCGTCCCCAAC
>JBJTKE010000651.1:0-5431 GCA_046096285.1 Chloroflexota bacterium | reverse complement strand
GTCGGCAGGTCCGGCGCGGACGCCGCGTCGGAGACGGCCACAAGCGCGGGGCGCACCGCGGCCGCCTGCGCCAGCAGCAGTGGCGATACCCGTCCCGCGGCGAGGGCGACCACCTCGAACCGCCCGGGCAGCCGGGAGATGACATCGAGGGTTTGCGTTCCGATCGAGCCCGTGGAACCGAGTATCGCGACCCGGACCGGCGAGGCCTGCGCGTCTGTCACCAGGATCCTCCTCCCGCTCAAAGCCCCGATCCCTGGAGGAAGGCGGCGATCACCCAGCCGACCGGGAAGGCGAACAGGAGGGCGTCGATCCGGTCGAGGATGCCGCCGTGCCCGGGGATCACGTCGCCGCTGTCCTTGATTCCCGCCTGCCGTTTCATCAGCGACTCGGAGAGGTCGCCAACCTGGCCCGCAAGGCCGATCAACAGCCCGGCGGATACGGCAATGGCCGGGCCGCCCGGGAATCCGAAGATCGTGAAGCAGGCGTAGGCGACCACCGCGGCGCCTGCCAGGCCGCCGATCGCGCCCTCGACCGTTTTCTTCGGGCTGAGACGGGGCGCGAGCTTGCGCCTGCCCCAGGTGCGCCCGACGAGATAGGCGGCGGTGTCCGCGGCCCAGGTGACGAGGACCACGAGCAGGGTCCAGGCGAGGCCGGCGGGAGCGGATGGCCAGGCGAAGGCGAGGCGGTCGCTGAGGTCATTCAGCCAGGGGGCGGCGGTGTCGCCGGGGAGCCCCCGCAGCCACATCGCAGCAAGGGCGGGAATGCCGAGATAGATGGACCCGGCGACGGCGAGCGCCCAGCCGGAGATAGCGCCGGGATGCTCGGGATCGGCGAATTGGGCGACAAGGGGCGCGGCGAAGGCGATCCCGAGAATGGCGGCATCGACGGGCAGTGGCCAGCTGAAGTAGCCGGCGACGAGCAGGGCGAGCACGGCCAGCGCGCCCGTCTGGGGGATTCTCGGGGAGAACGGGAGCCTGGCGCCCATGGCCGAAAACTCCCGCCAGCCGACGAGGGCGAGCGCTCCCATGAGGACGGCGAAGACCGGTCCGCCGAGGAGGACCGGGACGAGGCCGACGACGATGACCCCGATCGCGCTCAGCGCCCGCGTGCGCACGACGTCAGGCTTCCCGGGAATCGGCCGCTCCGCCAGCCTTGAGGCCGCCGAAACGCCGGTCGCGGCGCGCGTAGTCCTCGACGGCGGCGCGCAGATCGTCCGGGCCGAAATCCGGCCAGAGGGTGGGGGTGAAGTAGAGTTCGGCGTAGGCCGATTGCCAGAGCAGGACGTTGCTGATCCGATGCTCGCCGGAGGTGCGGACGATGAGGTCCGGGTCGGGGAGATCGCGTGTGAACAGGTGGCGGGCGATGGCGTCCTCGTCGATCTGGTCGGCGTGGAGGCCGGAGGCGACCAGTTCGCGCACCGCGGCCACGAGTTCCTGCCTGCCGCCGTAGTTGAAGGCGAGCGTGAGGACGAGCCCGGTGTTGTCGCGGGTGAGGTGGATGGCGTCGAGGACGCCCTGGCGAAGGGAGGGTTCGAGGCCGTCGAGGCTGCCAATGTGGCGCAGTTGCGCTCCCTGGCGGTGCAGTTCGCCGGTTTCGCGCTGGATGGCCTCGCTGAGAATCCGCATGATCCCGGCGATCTCGTCCCGGGGGCGCCGCCAGTTCTCGGTCGAAAAGGCCCACAGTGTGAGGTAGCGCACGCCCAGTTCGACGGCGGCGCCGGTGATGCGGCGGATGTTCTCGGTTCCCTGTTCGTGGCCGGCGATCCGGGGCAGGCCGCGCTGGGCGGCCCAGCGGCCGTTTCCGTCCATGATCACGGCGACGTGACGCGGCCCGGACGCGCCGGGAGCCGCGACGTCGGCGCTGGCGCGGGGATCGTCGTCGAGATCGATGGAGGCGGGGCGTCCGGCTTGCACGAACCCTCCGGGAACGGCGCCGCGGCGGCGGGGGGCCGTCAGACTTCGAGCACCTCGTGCTCCTTGGACTTGCCGATGCGATCCATTTCGTCGGCGTACTTCCTGGTCAGATCGTCGATCTGCTTGTGGCCGCGGGTCTCGTCGTCCTCGGAGATCATCTTCTCCGCAAGCAGGCTCTTGATGTCGCCCTGGGCGTCGCGGCGGACGTTGCGGACGGCGACCTTGCCCTCCTCGACGTACTGGTGAACGAGTTTGACGAGTTGCTTCCGGCGTTCCTCGGTCAGCGGCGGGATGCCGATGCGGATGACCTGACCGTCGTTGTTGGGATTGAGGCCGAGGTCGGAGCGCTGGAGCGCCTTCTCGATGGCGCCGATGACGCCCTTGTCGTAGGGCTGGATGACCAGCAGGCGCGATTCCGGCACCGAGATGTTGGCCATCTGGTTGAGCGGGGTGGGCGTGCCGTAGTACTCGACGACGATGCGGTCGACGAGGCTTGGGGAGGCGCGGCCAGTGCGGACGGTGGAGAGATGGTGCTGCAACGACTCCACCGCCTTGGTCATGCGGGTTTCAGCGTCCTTGACGACATCGGCGATCATCGACGTTCCTCCTTGCCCGGCGGATCATCGCCGCCGGAACCTCGCGGCGTCAGGCGCCAGCCGCGGCCAGCACCGACGGGCCTTCCGTGACCAGCGTGCCGACGCCGTCGCCGGTCACCGCGTGCTCGATCGATTCCTCGCCGGCCATGTCGAAGACGAGGATAGGCAGATTGTTGTCCCGGAGCAACGCCAGCGCCGAGGTGTCCATGACCCGGAGGTTGCGCTCGATCGCCTCCTGGTGGGAGATCCGCAGGTATCGCCGCGCGCCGGGATGCAGCCGGGGATCGGCATCGTAGACCCCGTCGACGCCATTCTTGGCCATCAGCATGACGTCGGCGTCGAGTTCGAGCGCGCGCAGGGCGGCGGCGGTGTCGGTGGTGAAGTAGGGGTTGCCGGTGCCAGCGGCGAGGATGACGACCCGGCCCTTCTCCATGTGACGGAGGGCGCGGCGGCGGATGTACGGCTCGGCCACCTCGTGCATCTCGATGGCGGTCATCACCCGCGTCTGGATGCCGTTCCGCTCGAGGGCGTCCTGCAGGGCAAGGCCGTTGAGCACGGTGGCGACCATGCCCATGTAATCGGCGGTGGAGCGGTCCATGCCGCGGCTGCTGGCGGCAATGCCCCGGAAGATGTTGCCGCCGCCGATGACGATGGCGACCTGCACGTCGAGGTCCTTGACGTGGAGAATCTGCTGGGCCAGCCGCTGCACGATCTCGGGATCGATGCCGTACTGGCCATCGCCAGCGAGGGCCTCGCCGCTGAGCTTGAGCAGGATTCGCTGGTAGTTCGGCGACACGGGCAGCCCCTCATCCGGACGGGACGGGTCCGGCCGCCAGGCCGCGGCCGGACCGGTTGGAGCGCCGCTCAGGCGCCGTCGCCCGCCTCCGGCAACCCTGCGCCGACCTCGAACCGCGCAAAGCGGCGGACGACGATATTCTCGCCGATCTTGGCGATGCCGCCCTTGACCACGTCGCGGATGGTCCGCTTGGGATCCTTGATGAACGGCTGGTCGAGGAGGCAGACGGCCTCGGCGGCGCGCTCGCGGGAGCCGAACTCCCGCTCGAGTTCCGCCCAGTCCTCGGCAGGCACGGCGTCGCTGTCGAGGTAGCGGGGCGAGGTGGCGGCCACCTGCATCGCGATGTCGTGGGCGAGTTCCCGGAAATCCGGGGTGCGCGCCACGAAGTCGGTCTCGCAGTTGACCTCGACGATGGAGGCAATGCGGCCGGCGCCGTGCACGTAGGGCTCGATCAGGCCCTGCGAGGCCTGCCTGCCGGATTTCTTGTCGGCCTTGGCGAGACCCTGCTGGCGGAGCAGGTCCATGGCCTTGTCGATGCTGCCGCCGGTCTCCTCGAGGGCGCGCTTGCATTCCATGATGCCCGCGCCGGTCTTCTCGCGCAGTTCCTTGACCAGGTTCGCGCCGATGGTGGCCACCAGTTCATCCCTTTCGTGTGCGGCGTCAAGGCCCGGACGCCCCGGGCAGGGAGCGACGGTCCGGGGACGCCGGACCGCCGCCCTGGAGAAAGCGAAGGAGCGCGGCGGAGGCCGCGGATCTACTCCGATTCCCCGTCCTCGGAGGCGATCTCCGCCTCGACGCCGAACAGGGCTTCGCTCTCGATGTCGGTGGCGCTCGGGATGAGGTTCTCCCGGTCGGCCTGGGCGACCTCGGACCGCATCTGACCGGCCAGCGCCGCGTCGGCGATGCCCGCGGTGATGAGGCGCACCGAGCGGATCGCGTCTTCGTTGCCGGGGATCAGGAAGTCGATGTCGTCGGGGTCGCAGTTGGTGTCGGTGATGGCGATCACCGGAATGCGGAGGCGGCGAGCCTCGTGGATCGCGAGGTGTTCGCGCTTGGGATCGATCACGAAGATGGCGCCCGGAAGCTGGGTCATCTCCTTCATGCCGCCGAGGGTGCGCTCGAGGCGGTCGAGATCGCCCAGCTTGGCGGCAGCCTCCTTCTTGGGCAGGAGGTCGAAGTCGCCGCGGGCGCGCTCGGCCTGCAACTGCTTCATGGCGCGAAGGCGGTTGCGGATGGTCACGAAGTTGGTGAGCGTGCCGCCCAGCCAACGCCGGTTGATGTAGTACTGGCCGGACCGGCGGGCCTCGCGCTCCACTACATCCTGCGCCTGCTTCTTGGTGCCGACGAAGAGGATGCGGCCGCCCCGGGAGGTGACGTCGGTCACGAAGCGGTGGGCGTCCTCCAGCATGCCGACCGTCTGCTGGAGGTCGATGATGTGGACACCATTGCGCTCGGTGAAGATGTAGGGCTTCATCTTCGGGTTCCAGCGCTTCGCCTGGTGCCCGAAGTGGACGCCCGCCTCGAGGAGGGCCTTCAGGCTGACCTTGGGGCCGCCATACGCGTTCATGTCTTGCACGAGAACCGACCTCCGGCTGTCGTTTGGCCTCCGCGCCGATCAACCCTCCGGCGGACCGCTCATCGCGGCACGCCGCCGTCAGTCCCGGCGCGTGCGAAATTTCGGCCCGACAGGCGTCGGGCCGCCCGAGAGTATATCACTGGCGAGCGGTTGCTCCCACACCCGTTGGGGGGCGGGGCTATTGCTGGCCGAGGCGGACGAACTCCTCGATGACGAACCCTTGCTCGCCGGTCTCCATCACCGAGACCGGCCACCAGTCGCACTGCCCGGCCTCGACCGCCTCGCCGCTGGTCACGAGGTCGGTACCCGCGGGGAGCACCCGCAGGGCAGTGCCGTCGGTGGAGGGAGCGTCGCGCAGGTTCACTTCCTCGGTGGTGACGATGGTCGTGCCGAGTTCGTAGCTGGGGAGGCCGGAGCAGGGATTGGCCGCATCCAGCACGGCCGGCGTGGGGGGCAGCGTGGCCTGCACGATCGGCGTGATGACCGGCGCGGTGGGGGGCACGATCATGGGCTGGGTCGGAGCGAGGGCGGGCTGGGAACCGGTGGCGGG
>JBJTKE010000650.1:0-2374 GCA_046096285.1 Chloroflexota bacterium | reverse complement strand
GGGCGCTCGCAGCCGGGGGCCGCGGGGCGGCGAACTACCTGTGCGGAGACGGTAGCCTCTCCCGCCCGTGGGGCCGGGCGGCGGGGTATAGTACGCGGCGGTTGCCGCTGCGCGCACAACCCGGACCACCGCGTTTCTCGCGTCGTGCCGGCGGGGTCCGCACTACGCCCCGGGAGGGGACGCTTCATGGCGCTCGACCTCGCCACGTACCCGGCAGCCACCGCGACGAATCTGCCCGACGAACATGGGCGGTTCGGTCCCTACGGCGGCAAGTACGCGCCGGAAACGCTGATGCCCGCGCTGGACGAACTGGAGCAGGCCTACGAGGAGGCGCGGCACGATCCCGCCTTCGCGGCGGAGATGAAGCGGCTTTCGCGCTACTTCATCGGGCGGCCGACGCCGCTTTACCACGCACGGCGGCTCTCCGAACTGGCGGGCGGGGCGCAGATCTGGCTGAAGCGGGAGGACCTGGCGCACACCGGGGCCCACAAGATCAACAACGCACTGGGGCAGGGCCTGCTGGCGAAGCGGATGGGCAAGCCGAGGGTGATCGCCGAAACGGGAGCCGGGCAGCACGGGGTGGCGACGGCCACGGTGTGCGCGCTGCTGGGGTTCGAGTGCGTGGTCTACATGGGCGAACTGGACGTGGCCCGGCAGTCGCCCAACGTGTTCCGGATGAAGTTGCTGGGGGCGACGGTGCGCCCGGTGACATCAGGATCGCGGACGCTGAAAGACGCGCTGAACGATGCGATCCGGGACTGGGTAACCAACGTCGGCGACACGTTCTACATCATCGGCACGGTGGCGGGGATGCACCCCTACCCCATGATGGTGCGCGACTTCCAGGCGATCATCGGGCGGGAGGCGCGGGCGCAGTGCATCGAGTTCCTGGGGCGGATGCCGAACGCGGTGATCGCTTGCGTGGGCGGCGGTTCGAACGCGATGGGCATCTTCCACCCGTTCATCGCCGATGAGAAGGTGGAACTGATCGGCGTGGAGGCCGGGGGTCACGGGATCGAGAGCGGGATGCACTCGGCCTCGCTGTGCGCGGGGACGGTGGGCGTGCTGCACGGGTCGCGCTCCTACGTGCTGCAGGACGATCACGGGCAGGTGCGGGAGACGCATTCGATCTCGGCGGGGCTGGACTACCCCGGGGTGGGTCCGGAACTGGCCTGGCTGAAGGACTGCGGACGGGCGCGGTTCGCTTCGATCACCGACGAGGAGGCGCTCGAAGCGTTCCAGACGCTGTGCCGGTACGAGGGGATCATCCCGGCGCTGGAGTCGTCGCACGCGATCGCGCACGCGATGCGGGAGGCGGCGGGGCGCTCGCCGGAAGACGTGGTGCTGGTCAACCTCTCGGGGCGGGGCGACAAGGATCTGAACACGGTGTCGCAGGCGCTGGGAGTGACGTTGTGACGGGAGCGGACACGGTCGCCGGCGCGGCGGCTCCCGCGCCGAGCCGGCTGGCGGGGGCGTTCGCCCGGGCGCGGGCGGAGGGGCGCACGGCGCTGGTGCCGTTCCTGACCGCGGGGTACCCGACGCTGGACGAGAGCGAGGAGTTGTTCGCGGCGCTGGCCCGCGGCGGGGCGGACGCGATCGAGATCGGGGTGCCGTTCTCGGATCCGCTGGCGGACGGGGCGACGATCCAGCGGACGAGCGAGCGGGCGATCGCGAACGGGGTGTCGCTCGGCGATTGCCTGGCGCTGGCCGGGCGGCTGCGGGCGCGGGGGGTGACGCAACCGCTGGTGCTGATGGGGTATTACAACCCGATCCTGCGGTACGGGGTGGAGCGGTTCGCGGCGGAATCGGCGGCGGCCGGGGCGGACGGATTCATCGTGCCGGACCTGCCGACCGAGGAGAGCGAGGAGTTGCTGGCGGCCTGCCGGGCAAACGGGCGCGATCTGATCTTCCTGCTTGCGCCGACCTCGACCGAGGCGCGGATCGCGAGCGTGGCGGAACGGGCGAGCGGTTTCATCTACTGCGTGTCGCTGACGGGGGTAACCGGGGGCCGGGCGGAACTGCCGGACCTGCGGCCCTACCTGGCGCGGGTGCGGGCGAAGACGGACCTGCCGCTGGCGATCGGATTCGGGATTTCGTCGCCGGAACAGGTGCGACAGGTAGGCGCGGTGGCCGATGGCGCGATCATCGGCAGCGCGCTGATCGACGCGATCGACCGGGCTCCCGCAGGCGAGGCGCCCGCGGCGGCGGAGGCGTTCATGCGCCGGCTGGCCGAGGGGGCAGTACGGGGATAGGGTAGCGGGTACCGGGTATGGGGTATCGGGTACCGGGTAGCGGGTAGCGGGTAGCGGGTAGCGGGTACCGGGTGCTGGGTATCGGGTAGCGGGTGTCGGGTGTCGGGGGGTTGGGGGTTGGG
>JBJTKE010000649.1:0-3288 GCA_046096285.1 Chloroflexota bacterium | reverse complement strand
GGTGAATCAGCGAGACCACCGCGCCAGCGTCCCGCATCCTGGCGAGTTCCCGGGCGTTCTTGATCGTGGACGGCTTCCCTCGCACGCTGGCCCAGGCCCGCGCTCTCGATGAGGCGCTCTCCCGCCGTGGCCAGCGCGTCGACCGGGTGGTGCTCATCGATGTCGACCGCGCCGCCCTCGTCGAGCGCCTCGGAGGCCGCCGCACCTGCCCAGCCTGCAATGCGGTCTACCACGTGCGCCACAACCCGCCGCGCACCGAAGGCGTCTGCGACGCCTGCGGCGCGGCACTTGTGCAGCGCGCCGACGATACTCCGGAGGCGGTCGAGAAGCGGCTCGACACGTACTTCTCCATCACCGCTCCGCTGCTTGACTACTATGCGGAGCGCGGGCTCCTGGCGAGGGTCGATGGCTCGCAACCGATTGAAGACGTCACCGATGCCATCGCGGCCTCGCTCCAGCGGGCCGGCAGTCGCGGCCCTGCCGCAGGGTAGACCCGAGCGGATGCCGCCCACGATCAAGAACGCCCGGGAACTCGCCAGGATGCGGGACGCTGGCGCGGTGGTCTCGCTGATTCACCAGCGGATCGCCTCCGTCGTCTCCCCCGGCGTGACCACCATGGACCTCGACGTCATCGCCAGGGATACCCTCGCCGAGACCGGGGCCATCTCCTCGTTCCTCGGGTACCACGGCTTCCCCGGCCACATCTGCGCCTCCGTCAACGAGGAGATCGTCCACGGTATCCCCGGCCGCCGGGTGCTGCGCGACGGCGACATCATCGCCGTCGACGTCGGAGCCATCCTCGAGGGCTGGCACGGCGACTCGGCCTGGACCTATCCGGTCGGTTCCATCTCCCCGGAGGCACGGCGTCTCCTCGACGACACCGAACGGTCGCTCGCCATCGCCATCGAACGGGCCCGCACCGGCGCCCGGTTGGGCGAGGTCGGCAATGCCGTTGAGGTCTTCGCCACGGCCCGCGGCTACGGCGTCATCCGTGAGTACGGCGGCCACGGCATCGGCCGCACCATGCACGAGGAACCCCACGTTCCCAACCACGGCGACCCCAATCGCGGCATGATCCTCCGCACCGGCCTCACCCTCGCCATCGAGCCCATGCTCACCCTCGGGACCGAGCAGACCCGCACCCTCGCCGACAACTGGACGGTGGTCACTACCGACGGCTCCTGGTCGGCCCATTTCGAGCATACGGTGGCGATTACCCCGGATGGCGGAGAAATCTTGACGAAACGGCCTCCCGCTCCTGTATAATCCCAACTTCGCGCGCATGGCTGTCCATGCGCCGTATCCGTGTGTATGAACGTGGCAGAACGGGCGGCCTCGGCCGCCGAGGACACGAGAGGAATCGGGATGAAGGTTACGGCTTCGGTGACGAAGCGGTGCGAGAAATGCCGGATCATCCGCCGCCACGGCGTGATCCGCGTCATCTGCACCAATCCCCGTCACAAGCAGCGGCAGGGCTAGGCCCGGAATCGGATGGAGAGGTAAGGGCGCATGGCACGTATCAGTGGTGTGGACCTGCCCCGCGACAAGCGTGTCGAGGTTGGACTCACCTACATTTATGGCATCGGACTGCACACGAGCCAGAAACTGCTCGAGCGGACCAGGGTCAGCCCGGACACCCGGGTCAAGGACCTGACCGATGAGGAAGTGAACCGGCTGCGCGAGGTCATCGACAAGGAGATGCGCGTCGAGGGCGACCTCCGCCGCGAAGTCTCGATGAACATCAAGCGGCTCATGGACATCGGGTCCTACCGTGGCCTGCGGCATCGGCGCGGGCTCCCCTGCCGGGGCCAGCGCACGCGGACCAACGCCCGCACCCGCCGTGGTCCTCGCCGCGCGGTCGGCGGTCGCAAGAAGAAGTAGCCGCGCGGCGGCTGCGATTGCTACGTAACCGGAAACGGTCTGGTTGCACTGATGATATCGGCTGCATGACGGCCGGTGGAGGCGCTGCGAGTCAATGGCTGAACGACGAAAGCAAGGCAAGGCGAAAACGAGGGTCCGGCGCAAGGATCGGAAGAATATCCCTCGCGGGCGTGCCTACATCCAGGCGACGTTCAACAACACGATCGTCACCCTCACCGACCCCGCTGGCAACGTGATTTCCTGGTCCAGCGCCGGGTCAAACGGGTTCAAGGGCAGCCGCAAGAGCACTCCCTACGCCGCGCAGGTGACCGCCGAGGCCGCCGCCCGCAAGGCCATGGAGCACGGCTTGCGCCAGGTCGATGTGTTCGTGAAGGGTCCCGGCTCCGGCCGCGAGATGGCCATCCGGTCGCTGCAGTCCGCCGGCGTGCAGGTGATCTCCATCACCGACACCACGCCCATCCCGCACAACGGTGGCCGCCCGCCCAAGCGCCGGCGCGTCTGAGTTCGTTCGCAGGTTGCTTTGCGCCCGCGCGGACCTGCCCGGTCCGGCGGTTGGAGGATCGAACACCTTATGGCTCGCTACACAGGGCCCGTTTGCCGGCTTTGCCGCCGCGAGGGGCTGAAACTCTATCGGACAGGCGCGCGCTGCGACGGCCCCAAGGGCCCGACCACCCAGCGCCAGCCCGCCCGCACCTTTCCGCCCGGCCAGCATGGCCAGCGGCGCACCCGCCGTCCCTCCGAGTTCGGCTTGCAGCTCCGCGAGAAGCAGAAGGTGCGGCGCTTCTACGGCGTCATGGAGAGCCAGTTCCGCAAGCACTTCCATGAGGCCGAGCGGCGCGGCGGCGTGACCGGCGACAACCTCCTCCAGATCCTCGAGTCCCGGCTCGACAACGTCGTGTACCGCATGGGCTTCGCGGACTCCCGCAAGCAGGCCCGCCAACTCGTCCGTCACGGCCACTTCATGGTCAACGGCCGCAAGACCAATATCCCTTCGTTCCTGGTCCGCGCCGCCGATGTCATCTCGGTCCGACCCGAAAGCCGCAAGCGCGAGTACTTCAATGACTTCGGCGCGGTGTTGCAGACCAAGCGCGCCCCGGAGTGGCTCAGCGTGGACCCGAACCAGCTGTCCGGCACGGTGCTCGCCCTGCCGGTTCGCGAGCAGATCGAGATCCCGCCCTTCAACGATGCCCTGATCGTCGAGCACTACAGCCGGTAGGGGAACTCGATGGCGCGACCGGCTCGGCCGGCGCCGCGGAACCACCGCGCGCCAGCCGACCGGCCCGCAGGAGGCGAATAGGCTGGTTCGACAACCCCGAACCCAACCCGACGCCCTACAAGCTCCCCGAGGAGGTGAGCGGCCTCAATTACCGCCGGTTCGTCGCCGAGCCGCTCGAGCAGGGCTACGGC
>JBJTKE010000648.1:0-4339 GCA_046096285.1 Chloroflexota bacterium | reverse complement strand
CCCGCATGATGTGCCCCGACGGCTCGATCGGCGCGGATTTCGTACGCGCCGTCGAGGCCGCAACGACCTGGCGCTACGAGGAGGACCGCCTCGTGCTCGAGGGCCGGGACGGCGTCGCGGTGACCTTCACGCCGCGGCTCGAGGGCGTAACCTGGGTCTGGGAGGGCGTGCAGTTCATGGACGATTCCTCGCTGATGCCGGACGACCCCGGACGGTACAGCCTGACGTTCCTGCCGGACGGCACGCTCGCGATCAAGGCCGACTGCAACCGCGGCGCAGGGACCTGGAGCGTGGACAACGAGACCGTCGACCTCGAGGTCGGCGCGCTGACGAAGATGGCTTGCCCCGAGGACTCGCTGGCGGACAGGTTCGTGCAAGGCGTCAACGAGGTCAACTCCGGGGTGTTCCGCAATGGCAGGCTCTTCCTCGCACTGCCCGTGGACAGCGGCATTCATGCATTTGCCGCGCGGTTTGCGCCGCCCGCCGGAACCGGCGAGGAGGCCACGCCCGAAGCATGAGCGAGGGCCGGCTCAGTGGCCGCCGCCAGCGTTCAGCGCGATCACTCCGGCGACGATGAGCGCGATCCCGGCCCCCTTCACCGGAGACAACGTTTCCCCGAAGACCGCCAGTCCGATCAGCGCCACTCCCACCGTGCCGATCCCCGACCAGATGGCGTAGACGACCCCGATCGGCAGTGTCTTCAACGCCTGGGCCATCAGGTAGAACGACACGCCGTAGCCCGCCACCACGACCGCGCTCCAGCCGATGCGGGCAAACCCGGATGAGAGCTTGAGCGCGGTCGTGCCGGTGATTTCCGCGGCGATCGCGATGGCCAGGGCGACCCAGGGGTTCATGCGTTGCGGTCCCTTTCGTGTCCGTCTCGAACCGCGGCCGGAGCGCGGCTGCCTGCAACTGTCGCATGGCGCGGCGGCTGGCGGCGGTCCCGATCTCCCGGACCCACCGCGCCCGGATGGCCGCTCCCCGCCCCGTCCGGGAACGATTGCCGCAGGCGCAGTTGACACTTTTCCGGCGCGTTCGGATAATCGCCCTACCACCCGGCGTGCCGTCCGGAAGTTGCCGGACGGGCGGCGGGGAGACGACGGGGCGCACAGTGGCGCCGAACGCCCCACATGCAAGGAGGACCCAGTGGGCAAGGACCAGCAGGTTCGTTCCCTGTTCGCCGATGCGATGGCCGGCCGCATCGACCGCCGCACCGTGCTGAAGCGGGCCGCCGCGCTCGGCGTCGCCGCTCCGGTGGCCGCCGCCCTCGCGCAGGAGACCATGCGCGGCGCGCTCGCCAGCGAGGAAGGCAAGCTCAACCTCACGTACTACGACTGGATTCTCAACCTCCACTCGCCGATCAACGCCGTCAACGAGGACTTCAACGCCACCTTCCCGCTCGACGCCCAGGTCGCCCCGACCGCCGGCTTCGGCATCGACACGTTCATCGAGGAAGCGCGCGACAAGACCAGCACCTACGACTCCTACATCGGTGTCACCCCGTTCCTCGAGATGATCCAGCTGGTCGAGGCGGGCGTCATCGAGCCGTGGGACCAGTACCTGCCGGAAGGCGCCCTGGATGACCTGATTCCAGCCATCCGCGCCGAGGGCTCCTACCAGGACAAGTTCTACGTCTGGCCGTTCCTGCTCGACGTCATCGTCCAGGGCTGGAACAGCGACCTCGTGGCCAAGGCCGAGCTCGATCCCGAAGCGGCCCCGGCCACCTGGGACGATCTGCTCGCCAACGCCAAGCAGATCCAGGAGAAGGGCGTGGCCCCGTTCGGCCTGACCTTCGACTTCCACGCGTGGCGTTCGCTGCTGCCGATCACCCACTCGATCAGCACGGATGTCTACGACCCGGAGACCGGCATCTTCCAGTGGAACTCCGAGCCCGCCGTGCAGGCGCTCGAGATCATGAAGCAGATGATGCCGCTCGCCAACCCGGACGTCCTCAACGAGGGCACCACCGACGCTGGCGTCAACGGCACGCCGGACGAGCAGGCCTTCGCCTCCCAGCAGGCCGCCTACTACATCAAGTACCAGAACGCGCACCTGCGCTTCGCCGGCACCTGGCCGGATCCCTCCAAGCTCCGCCTCGGCGCCCTGCCCAAGGCTGCCGACGGCGTCGGCGGCACCGTGTTCTGGACCACCGGCTCGGTGCTCATGACCTACGGCAACGACAAGCAGCAGGCGGCCGACTACCTGACCTCGCTGACCAAGGATCAGCGGGTTTGGGAGCATTCGGTCGTCGGCGACGCCTCCAAGAACGAGACGGCCGTCGGCCAGCTGCCGGTCTACCAGTCCATGTGGGCCGAGTACGAGGCCCAGAAGCCGGCGTGGCTCGCCGACTGGGCCTTCGCCATCAAGGACGGCCTTGGCGCCGCCAACGCCATCGCCCCGACCAAGATGTCGATCAGCCAGTTCACCACCGCCACCCCGTTCTACGTCGCCTACCTGAAGGGCGAGGAGAGCGACGCCAAGACCGCGCTGACCAAGGCCATGGACGCGGTCATGGCCGAGTACGCCAAGATGTAGTTCCCGGAAAAGAGGCGGGGCGCGCCACGCGCCCCGCCTTGTTTCGACCCGCGGGCGGGCGCGCGCCCGCCGATGCGAGCGGCCCGAGGCAGCCATGGCAACCGTTCCGGCACAACCGACCGCGCCGCGCAGGCGGGGCGGCATCAATGGGTCGGGCTGGGTGGCCTGGCTGTTCATGGTGCCGACCATCGTCTTCTTCATCGGCTGGCAGCTGTGGCCGATCTTCCGCGTCGGCTGGATGTCGTTCACCGACTACGAGTTCCTCAACCTCAAGGACCCCGTCCACTGGATCGGGTTCCAGAACTTCCGCGAGGCCCTCGCCGACCCCCTCATGCGCAAGGGTCTGTTGCGCGCCGCCGGGTTCACCGCCCTGTTCGTTCCCGGCATGATCTTTATCCCGATGTTCATCGCGGTCCTCATCGACCGCGTCAGCAACCCCAAACTCGCGACCTTCTACCGCCTCGTCCTGCTCATTCCGTCGATGATCCCCGGACCGCTCATCTTCCTGCTCTGGCGCTGGATGTACGATCTCTACATTGGCCCGATCAACTACTTCCTCGTCGATGTCTTCCATCTGTTCGATGTCTACACGCAGCCGCAGTGGATCGGAAATCCGAGACTGGTCTTCCCCTCGCTGGCGGTGATGGAGTGGTGGTGGGGCCTCGGCTACCACACCATGTTCTTCCTCGCCGGCCTTGCCACGATCCCCAAGGATTACTTCGACGCCGCCCGCACCGACGGCGCGAACGAGTGGCGCATGTTCTGGGACGTCACGTTCCCGCGCCTGCTGCCCATCGTGCTCGTCCTCGTCGTGTTGCGCTTCGGCACCGCCATGGCCGTGATCGATGAGTACCTCATCATGGGCGGCGTGAATCGCGATCGTCCCACGTACACGTGGACCGTCTACATGTGGGAGACGGCTTTCCAGCGACCGCCGCGCGATCTCGGGTACGCCGCCGCCATCGGCTGGATCGGCACCATCGCCATGCTGATCGTCGTCGCCTTCCTGTTCCGCATCTTCCGCTCGCGCGACTGACCGCGCCGACCTCCGGAGCCACCATCATGGCCGCCCAAGTCCAGGCATCATCGCAAGCACAGGCGATCGTCCTCCCCACGGGCGTGGAGGAGTGGACGCCGCGACGCTGGCCGCGCTGGCAGACCATCGCCCGCCACGTCGTGCTGGCCCTGTTCGCCTTCATCATCCTGTTCCCGCTTGCCTGGGTGCTGATCCTCTCCTTCAAGTCATTGCCCGATGCCTACCAGAACGAGATCTGGCCGAAGCAGTTCGATTTCAGCCACTACGGACAGGCCCTCTCGCAGATCGAAACGCTGCCCCGAAACTTCTGGAACAGCGTCATGGTGACCGGGACGACCGTC
Organism: Chloroflexota bacterium; assembly: GCA_046096285.1. Classification (GTDB taxonomy): domain Bacteria; phylum Chloroflexota; class Chloroflexia; order Thermomicrobiales; family UBA6265; genus CADCWF01. The sequence goes on along the minus strand of JBJTKE010000648.1, from coordinate 427 downwards.
ATCGTGACGACCGTCCTCGCGATCCTCGCCGGCTACGCCCTTGTCCATCTCAACATGCCGGGCCGGGCGGTCATCCTCGGCCTGCTCGTGGCCTCGATGTTCTTCCCGACCCGCGTCACCGCCATCATCTCCATCTGGGAGGTGCAGCGGGAACTCGGGCTCATCAACCGCGCCTGGGGGTTGATCTTCCCCGCCGTCACCCTCTCGCTGGCCATCTCGGTGTTCATCATGCGCGGCATGTTCGAGACGGTGCCGAAGGATCTCGGGGATGCCGCCCGGATCGACGGCGCGGGTCCCGTCCGCATGCTCCTGCAGGTGATGCTGCCGATCGTCAGCAACGGCATCGTGGTGGTCATCATCGTCAATTTCGTGACTGCCTGGGGCGAGTATCTGCTGGCCACCACCCTGATGAACGACCTCGAACAGA
>JBJTKE010000647.1:0-5011 GCA_046096285.1 Chloroflexota bacterium | reverse complement strand
CGTTATCGACATCCCTCGACCCGACGACCGCCAGACCGCCGCCATCAAGATATTCGCGGGGTCCCGCGCCGAACAGCACCGGAGGACGGTTGCCGCCGAGTTTCGCGGCGAGACGGCGGGGATACTCCTCGTCGCCACGGGTGAGGACCCAGACGCCGGCCTGCGCAAGGCGGTCGAGATCGAAGCCGATGGTGCCCGCCCGTTTGGTCAACCGGACAATGCGTTCGGCCTGGTCCGCGGTGAGCGAGAGTCCGAATTGCAGCGTTTCGGCATCCGCGCCGAGCAGCCAGGATGGCCGTTTGCCGGCCTTGTGCAGGGTGGAGGCGAGGTCGTACCAGCCCACCGGGCCGAATGGATCGGCATCGGAACGCGGAGGCAAGCCGAGGTAACTGGCGACGAGAACCGTCGCGATGGCGTCGTCGGAGAGGACTGTCGGCTCTGCACTCATCAGTCGTCGGCCTGTGTTCGCATTCGGGCAAGGGCAAAAGGAAAAACGGGTCCGGACCCGGACCGCCGCAGTTTTGCCCCAGCGGAGGTAAACGTCCAACCCGAGTCTACGATATCGTCCACCAGCAGGACCGCGCCAGGGCGGACGAGTTGGGGAACGGCTGAGAACGCCGTACCGACATTGCGTGCTTGCTGGACGCTGTTTTGCATCTCCTTTTGCTGCGCTGTGTCGTGCAGTTTGGCCAACGCGGCAACAGATGGAAGGCCGAGTCGGTCGGCAAGACGCCGGGCGAAATCGGGAACAAGGACGGTGTCTCGCCGCGACGGCACCCAAGTCACCCATGTTGGCTCGGGGGTTGGCTTCCAGCGCTCGGTAATGCATTCCACAGCGGCATCGAGCAGGTCTTCGCTGAAGCGGTGGTCGCTGTACTTCCCGCTTCGCACCATTCTGCCGAGCCCGCTTTCTCCATACACGCATAGGGCGCGACCCCATTCGCATCGATGTTCCGGCGGCAAGTTGAAAATGGCAGCGCTATAAGCGCCCGCGGGGATCTGGATTCGCGGTTTGATCGGATCATCGGCCCGGCGGAGGAAAAGCGCCGCCTCCATCATCAATTTTAGATCGATGTCCACCGAAACGATCTGGCGGCGCCGGCAATTTGCGCAGGTTCCGCATGGTTTTGCGTCCGGATCGTCGAGTTCGTGGCTGACGAACTCCATGAGGCATCCGTCGTGCGAGACGAACGCCTGCATCTGAGCGCCCTCGTGCCTTCGCAAGGCAGAAATGCCGTCCGCGCGACTCGTGTCCGGCACGAACGGATTCACGGTCCTGCTGTAGTTGCTGCCATCCTTGATGACGATGCCATCTACCTCGAGGTGCTTCAGCGCCTGGCTGAGACGGCCGCGGCGCATGTTGACTGCGCCTTCCAGATGCCGAAGGTTTAGCGAATTCGCCTGGTCCAACGCCTCGACGATGGCCTCCTGTTCGGGCAATGTCGGGAATGCGGTTTCGATGAACCACTCGTGGATTCTCGAATCCTCTTCGCCGTCCAGCAGGATCGCTACGGCCTGCTCGATTGCGCGCCCGGCGCGTCCGACCTGCTGATAGTAGGCGACGACCGAGCCAGGCCGCTGGTAATGGATCACGAATCCGAGATCGGGCTTGTCGAAACCCATGCCGAGGGCGATCGTGGCGACCAACGCCTTGACCCGATTATTGCGGAGCGCGTCCTCCAGCGGGGCGCGGTCCTTGGGCTGCATTTCGCCGTGGTAGAAGGGAGCATTCACTCCCTTTGAAATCAGCCACGCCGAGACCACTTCGGCATCGCGCACGGTCAGGGTGTAGATGATTCCCGAACCGGGCAATTCAGGGACATGCTGCGCCAGCCATGCGAGCCGCTCCTCGGCCGTCGGCAACGTGATTGCCTGCAATTGCAGGGAGCGGCGCGCGAGCGGACCCCGGCTGACGATGAGATCGCCGCCGAGTTGCGATTCGATGTCCTCGACGACGCGATTGTTCGCGGTGGCCGTCGTCGCCAGGATTGGCACGGAGGTCGGCAGGGTGCGAACGATACCGATGATTCGCCGATAATCGGGCCGGTAGTCGTGGCCCCAATCGGAAATGAAGTGGGCTTCGTCAATGACGAGCATGCCGACACCGCCCTTGATGGAGGGGAGAGTCCGCGTTCGGAACCGTTCGTTTGCCAATCGCTCCGGCGAGACGAAGAGAACGTCCAACTCTCCATTGCCCAGATCGGTTTCCAGTTGATCCCAGTCTTCGGAATTGTCGGACGCCATCCTGTTTGCGCGAATGCCGAGCCTGCTGGCCATCAACTGCTGGTCGGCCATCAGCGAAAGCAGCGGGCTGATGATGAGCGTCACCCCTCCGCCGCGCTGCCGGAGCAGTTTCGTGGCGATGAAATAGACCAGACTCTTGCCCCAGCCGGTCCGCTGGACGACGAGTTCACGGGCATGGTCGTCCACCAGAGCGACGATGGCGTCGAGTTGGCCGTCGCGGAACTCCGCGTCCGGTCCCAGGGCCTGCTTGAGGAGGATTGCCGCCTCCGCGCGGGTCTCTGCGCCAGCCATGAAACCTCCCGTCAGATGCCACCACAATTTGGGCGGATCATGACGCGAGACATCTTAGGTGTCAAGTGAATCGTGAAGAGTGGTCAGCCGGTGCGCGGGAAGGGGAGCGCGGCGCCGCGGATCGCGGTCTGCACGCGGTCGCCGGGGCGGATGCCGCCGTAGGCGCCGACGCGGGCGCGCACGAGGTCGCCGCTGTCGAGTCGCAGCGTCAGCACCTGAGTGTGACCGAAGAACAGGCGGGACTGCACGGTGGCGTTGGTGGCGGCGGCCTCCGAGGCGGGGATCAGCCGGATCTGCTCCGGCCGGAGCATGATGTCGATCGGGCCCGAGGCGGGCGCCGCGAGGGGCACGTCGCCAAGCACGCAGGAGGCGCGTCGCCCGTTTGCCTCCGCGGGCAGGAACTGGGTGTCGCCGACGAAGGTCGCGACCTCGCGGGTACCCGGACGGTGGTAAAGCTCCTCGGGGATGCCGGTCTGCACGATGGAGCCGTGGAACATCACCGCTACCCGGTCGGCGAGGCTGAGGGCCTCCTCCTGATCGTGGGTGACCAGGATGGCGGTGGCTCCCGCGGCGCGCAGGATCTCCCGGATTTCCGAACGGACCGCGACCCGGAGTTCCGCGTCGAGGGTGGAGAACGGCTCGTCGAGGAGCACGATGTCCGGCCCGGGCGCGAGCGCGCGGGCGAGCGCCACACGCTGCTGCTGCCCGCCCGAGAGTTGCGAGGGCATCCGCGCGCCGACCTCCGCGAGGTTCACGGTCTCGAGGGCCGAGCGGATGCGCTCCTCCTTGCGGGTTTCCCGCTTGTCGAGCCCGAACGACACGTTGCGCGACACCGTGAGATGCGGGAAGAGGGCGTAGTCCTGGAAGACCATGCCGACCCGGCGGCGCTCCGGCGGCTCGCTGAAGACGTGGCCCGGCTCGCCGCTGGCGACCAGCCTGCCGCCAATCTCGATCGTGCCGGAATCGGGCTGCTCGAAGCCGCCGATGAGCCGCAGCGTCGTGGTCTTGCCGCAGCCGGATGGGCCGAGCAGCGCGAGCAACTCGCCGCGCGAGACCTCGAGGTTCAGGTCCTGCACGATGGCCGAGGTCCCGAAGCGCTTGCCGACGCCGGCAATGCGGAGGGCGGGAGCCGACGCGTCCGGCGTGTCCTGAACCCTGCCGATTGGTGAGGCGACGGGGGCCGTTCGCATTACCGGTCTGCCTCGTAGCGGCTGATCAGGAGCAGCGAGGGAATGACGGTCAGGCCGACCAGCAGCAGGGCCGCCGCCGACGCCTGGCCATAGGCGGCGTCGGTCGATGCGTTCCAGATCGCGGTCGCCAGGGTGTCGTAGCCCGCCGGAGCGAGCAGGAGGGTGAGCGGACGTTCCTTCATGGTGTTGAGCATGACCATCGCCGCGCCGATGAGCAGGCCCGGGGCGGCGAGCGGCACCAGCACCCGCCGGATGGCCGACCACTGCGAGGCGCCCAGCCCGCGGGCGGCCTCCTCGACGCGCGGGTTGACCTGCAGCAGCGAAATCTTGGCCGGGCCGATCCCCTGCGAGATGAACCGCACCGAGCAGGCGATGATGAGCAGGGCGATGGTCTGGTAGAACGGCGTGCGGACCCCGATGGTGACGAAGGCCAGTGCCAGCGCGATGCGGGGGATCGCGTAGCCGAGGTAAGCGAGCCGCTCTGTCACCGTGCTGAGCGGACCGGGATACCGGGCGATCATGACCGTCACCGGGATGGCGGCGACCGCCACCACCGCCGCGGTAGCCGCACCAACGGTTAGCGAGTGAATGCCGGCAAGCGCGAGATTGTCGAAGGTTTCGCCGCGGAAGACCGACCGCAAGGCCCAGAACAGCAGGGTGCCGATGGGCACCACAAGAGCAAGGCCGACGACGATCGCGCAGAAGGCGGTGGCGGCCACGCGCCAGCGGCCGAGCGGAAGCGGCCGCTGCTCGCGGGCCGTGGTGGCGCTGACCCGGTGGAGATGCTCCGGGCCGCGCAGCCGGATGCCGACGGCGATGATGCCGAGGCTGACCACGATCAGCACCAGCGCAAGCGATGCCGCGCTGGCGCGGTCGAGCGCCGACCGGTACTGGACGTAAATCGCCCGGGTCAGGGCGTCATAGCGCATCAGGGTGACGACGCCGAAGTCGCCGATCGAGTAGAGCGCGGCGAAGAGGGCGCCCGCCGCGATGGCTGGCCGCAACTGCGGCAGGGTGACGCGGAAGAAGGCGCCAACCGGACTGAGGCCAAGCGACCGTCCGGCCTCCTCCTGCCCGGGGTCCATGCCCCGGAGCGCGGTGCGGGTGGCGAGCAGGGCGTAGGGAAAGCTGAACAGCGAAAGGCAGAGCCATGAGCCGGCGAAGCCATAGATCGGCGGCAGGCGGTCGACGCCGAACGGCGCAAGTGCATCCTGAAGCAATCCGGTCGGGCCAACGGTGGAGACGTAGGCGAGGGCGCCCACGCAGGCGGGCAGGACGAGCGGCAG
>JBJTKE010000646.1:0-6368 GCA_046096285.1 Chloroflexota bacterium | reverse complement strand
TGCGGGAGCCGCCGGCCGCATTCACGCCCCGGGGGGTTCAGGGCGGGAAATGCCGTGAGGAGGGGGGCCGCCGCGTCAGGCGTACGTCCAGACGGTGACCCGGTTCAGGGAACTGTCGACGACCCAGGCGGTTTGCCCATCGGCGGAAACGGCGAGACCCGTGGGGTACTGGATGTGGCCGAGCGAGGTCCCGTCGCCCCATTCGCCGAACTCGGTCAGGTAGGCCCAGTCGGTGCTGGCGTCATCGGGCCGGGACCACACCTGGACCTTGAAGTGGTTGTAGTCGGCGATGTAGGCGACGAGGCCGTCCGGCGAAACCGCCACCCCGTGAGGCCAGTCAAACTCGTTGGCGCCGAATGCCGCCTGAGGGGTCCAGGTCGAGGTTGCCTGCGTATCGGGCCGGGTCCAGACCGTGACTCGCGCGTTGCTGCGGTCGGTGATGACCGCCGTCAACAGATCCGAGGAGAGCGAGATGCCAGTCGGATTGTCGAACTTGTCGAGGTTGGTGGTGTTCCCGCCGGTGCCGAAGGACCCAAAGGACGTGTCCTGTGTCCAGGACGTACTCGACGTGTCCGGCCGACTCCACTGGGAGACCGCATCGTTGTCCCAATCGGTGACCCAGAGCGTCAACTGGTCAGGCGTGACGAAAATGCCCTTGGGCTTCGGGATGACCGTGGTGCTGACCGGGAAGGTCGTCTGCTGGAGCCAGTAGAGGCCGTTGTCCACCCATACCGAGACGCCGCTGTTGCCCGAGTCGGTGATGTAGGCGGCTTTGCCGTCCGCGGCCGCCGCGATGCCGAACGGCTTGTTGAAGAAGGTGTTGTCACCGAGGGTCGTCAGTTCGCTCCAGGTCGTGCTGGCGGCGTCCGGCCGGGTCCAGATCCCGATCTTGTTGTTGTCGGTGTCGGTGATGAACGCCTTGAGGTCGTCGGACGTGACCGCGATGCTCGATGGCTTGTTGAAAGACGCGGACCCGAAGGCGGCCACCGCGGTCCAGACGCCGACCGCGCAGACCTGGCTCGTGCAGTTCGGCGTGCCGCCGGTGCAGGCCTCGCAGGCGTCGCCGCCCGTCCCGCAGGCTGCGGCTTCGGTGCCCGGCTTGCAGACGTTGTTTTCGCAGCAGCCGTTGGGGCAGGTCGCCGCCGAGCAACCGCCGCCGCCGCCAGCCTTGCAGACGCCGGCATCACAGGTCTGGCCGGTGGCGCAGGCCACGCAGGCGCCGCCCTTCGGCCCGCAGGCGGTGCGGTCCGAGCCGGCGCGGCAGACCGTCCCGGCGCAGCAGCCCGGGCAGTTCGCCGCGGTGCAACTCGCCTTGCCGGACGCCTTGCACACCCCGCCAATGCAGGCGAGACCGCTCTTGCAGTTGAAGTTCTCCCGGCAGGCCGACCCGGCGGGCTTCGCGCCGCCGTCGCACTTGCCGTTCACGCAGCGGCCGGCGCAGCACTCTTCCGCCTTCTTGCAGTCCATGTAGTTGGGCTTGCAGCGGCAGGTCCCGCCCGAGCAGTACTTCGTGCAGCACTTGCGATCCTTGCGGCAGCGGTTGGCTCTCGCGCTGCCGTCCCCGCACGGGCCGGACGTGGCGGGGCCCCTGCGGTTGCCGCGGCCACGGCCATCGGGTTTGGCTTCGGCGCCCGCGGCGAGCCCGGTCGCGAGCGCCCCGAGCGCGGCCGCGAAGCCCCGCCGCCGGGTCACCTGCGCGCCAAGGGCGCGAACGATGCCGTCGAATCGCTGTCCATCCACGATCTTTCGTCTCCTCGGCTGGCGCAGGGTGGTGCGCCGCTGGCCCCCGCCAGCAGCCGCAAACCAGCCGTCCCTCGAATGACGCCAGTGTGGTGGTGCGCGACGCTCCGGTCATTCCCCCTGCGGGGGGCAATTCTGTCTGCCCCCCGGGGGGGCAGAAATCGCGGCGGCGGGCCGACGGCGCGGAGCGTGGGCCGGAATGCAGGGCGTGAGGCGGACTGGCAGGCCGGGCGGAATGGGCGCGTCGCTCCGGCGGCCGCCGGGTCAGCCCTCCCGGGAGGCGGCGAGCCAGGCGGGGGCCATGCGGGCAGCCTCGCGCCGGTTGGACACGCCGATCTTGCGCAGCAGGCTGCTGGCGTGCTGCTTGACGGTTTCCTCGGCGATGTTCAACTCCCGGGCGATTTCCTCGTTGGTGAGGTGCCGGGCGAACCGCTCCAGCACCTGACGCTCCCGGCGGGTAAGGCCCGGGGTCGGAGCGGGCAGCACGGCGGCAACGGGTGGCGTGTCGGCGGCGGTCGGGCGGCTGAAGGCGGCAAGGGCCGGGGCGACCCGGACCCGCAGCGCGGGCCGTTCCGCGGCGGCCGCGGCGAGCAGGTCGGCCATCGGCTGGCCGAGGTCGAGGAAGCGCCGCACCAGCGCGGGATCGGCGCGGAGGGCCTCGTCAAGGGCGTCGAGCGCCTCCTCCCGCCGGCCGAGCCCGGCGAGGGCGAGCGCCCGCATCGGCCCGAGGCGGGCGGCGACCAGCCCGGCGTGCTGCTCGCGGGCGGCGGCCAGCGCGGCGGCGATGCCGGCGAGCGCGTCCGCCGCGCGGGCGGGCCCCTCGGCCAGCAGGGCCGCCGCGGCGATGGACGCGCCACGGGGCGCGACCTGGGTGGGCGGGGCCGCGACGTCGGCGGCCGCCTCGGCCAGCCAGGCGGGATCGGGCCGCTCGCCGGCGGCAACGGCAAGCCGCGCCTGCATGGCGGCGAACGCGGCGCGGGCGGATGCCGGAAGGGGCGCTCCCAGCCGCCTGCGCTCGTCCAGCACGACCTCGGCGGCAGCAGCGTGGCGGCCGCGGGCGGCGAGGGTGGCGGCGAGGGCCGAGACGGCCTCGAGTTCCGCGCCGAGATACTCGCCGGGGGCGATGGCGATGGCGCGGCGAGCGGCGGCCTCCGCGCCGTCGAGGTCGTTCAGGTCCAGCAGGAGGCAGGCGCGCGCGGCGCAGCCCCACTTGACCCCGCGGGGGAATCCGCCGCGGTCGCCGGCATCCGCGGCGCCCTGGGCGAAGGCCAGCGCCGCGGAGATGTCGGCGCTGGCGATGGCGAGCGAGAGCCGCCCGAGCGCGGCGTAGGTCTCGACGGCATCGTTGCGGCCCCACGGCCCGGCCAGGAAGCGGTCCGCGCCCTCGGCGGCGGCGGCGAAGCGGCCCTGCCGCTGCAGGGCGAGAATCCAGGCGAAGACGGCGTAGGAGCGGGCCAGCCAACTGGCCTCCGGGGCATCCATGACCTCGGCGGCGGCGGTCTCGACGCCCTCGACCGCGCCGGCCATTGCCTCGGCGCGACAGCGCAGGGCGACGATCTCCCACCGCCAGCGGTTGCGGCGCGAGCCGGGCGGCTCCTGCTCCAGCAGCGCGGCGGCGCGCTCGAGCGAGGCGCGGGCGGCGGCGAAATCGCCCTGGTTTCGCTCGACGTGGGCGCGCAGGACGAGCAGTTCCGGCGAGGCGGCGGCGGCCTCGGCGGGAACGCGGGCCAGCCAGCGGCGCACCTGCGACCAGTCGTCGCGGGCGAGCAGGTCGATCCCCTGCTCCGCGAGCAGATCGATGACCGCGGCGAGATCCCCGGCGTCGATCAGGTGGACGATGGCGGCGTCGATCTCCTCGCGGGCGATCAGGCAGGCGGCGGCGCGGCGATGCAACGCCGCGACGGCCCGATCGCCCTCGCGGGCGCGCAGCCGCGCCAGCAACGCTTCGCGCAACAGCCCGTGCAGCCGGAAGATGCGGGGATCGCCGGCATCCTGGGCGACGAACAGGTGGCGGCTGACGAGATCGGCGAGCATCGCCGCCGCCTCACCGGGATCGCCGCCATCCCCCATCTCCGCGGCCATCCCGGCGGTGACGTGGGAGAGCACCGCGAGCGGTTCGAGGAAGGCGGCGGCGGACGGTTCCCGGTCGAGCACCTCGGCGGCGAGGTTCTCGCCGATGGCGGCGACGGCGGCCAGCGGAGCGGCGGGCATGGCCGCGGCGTCCTGCAGGCGCAGGCGGAGCAGGCGAACGCCCGCGGGCCAGCCGTCGATCCGGGCGAGGGCGCGGGCGAGGTCCGCCGGGTCGGCGCGGTCGGCGGCCTCGCCGATGAGGCGACCGGCTTCCTCGGGGGTGAAGCGGAGCGCGGCCTCGCCAAGTTCCGACGCCAGCCCGAGCAGGCGCAGGCGGCCGAGCGGGGCGAGCGGCGGGGTCTCGCGGCCGGCGAGCACGAGATGGAGCGGGGCGGGCGGCCGCGCAAGCAGGCCGTCGAGGACCTGCACGGCCTCCCCGGCGGCGAGCAGGTGGGCGTCGTCGATGATGACCACGAGATCGTGCGGGAGGCAGGCGAGATCGTCGGCGAGGGCGCGGCCGATGTCGATTGGCGGGGAGGGATCGAGCCGGCCCAGCAGGGCGGCGGCGGCCTCGCAGGTGCCGGGCACGACCCGTTCGATGGCGCGGACGAGGTTCGCGGCGAACTGCTGCGGGTCGGCGTCCTCGGGGTCGATGGTGAGCCAGGCGACCGGTTCGCGCAGGCGGGAGGCCCAGGCGACGAGCAGGGTGCTCTTGCCGAAACCCGCGCCGCCGGTGACGACGATCAGCGGCACGCCGGGGGAGGTTCCCAGCCAGCGCAGCAACCGCTCTCGGGTGACGAGGCCGCGCGCGACTGGCGGCGGCGCGAGATTGACCGCCGCCCGCCAGGTGCGGCGGCGCGGCGCCCCCTGGATGTCCACCGGCGACTCCTCGCTGACCATTCCTCCGCCAGCAGGCCGGCCGTGCGCCGTGCGCCGTGCGCCGTGCGCCGATCAGGTCATGCGGCGCGATTGCGCGTTGATGCCTTCCGACCCAACCTTAGCACGAACCCGCCTCACCGGCAGCGGGGAAGCACCTCGCGGGCGAAGCGGGTCATGCCGTCGTTGGGGGCCACAACGCGGGCGGCTCCCGCCGAAGCGAGGGCCGCCGCAGTCACGTCAATGGACCTGGGCGCGAATCTAGGTCAGGATCGCGCCAAACATGGCATTGCGGCCCAAGTCGGCGATCCAGAGCTTGCCGGCGGCGTCGAACGCGCTGAAGGCCGGATTGGCCCCGGCATCGAGGGGGTACTCGCACATCAAGTCGAACTGCGGGGCGCCGTTGTCGACGGTCACGCAATACCGCGAAATCTTGGTGGCGCTGAACTGGGTGACATACATCTGGGAATCGGCGAAGGTCACGCCGAACGCCGAACTGACAAGCACGGACTGCGTCAGCTTGGCCGAGGTCGCGGGATCGACCACGACCACTTCGCCCGATGTGTCGCAGGCGAAGTAGAGCAGGCCGCCCGGGCCGAAGGCGATGCCGCGCGGGCCGGCGCCGGTGCAGACGCCGGTGACCGCCGGGCTGCCCGACGTGTCGCCCTGCGACACGTGGTAAAGGTCGTTGGACTGATTGCAGGTCAACCAGGCCTTGCCGTCTGCGCCGAACACAAGGCCGTAGGCGGAGGAGCAGAGCCCGGACGCCCAGCGGCTCGACGAAATCGCGAGCGTCGTGGCGTCGACCTCGGCAATCGCGCCGCCGAAGATCGCGAGGTACAGCTTGCTGTCGGCGGGATTGACCGCGAGGCCCTGGGTTCCGGAGTCCGCGGTCGGCGATTCCATGATGCCGGTGCCGTCGGTATTGAACGACACGACCTTGGACGCTCCGTAGTTCGAGTTGTAGACCTTGCCGCCGAGCACCGCGGCGCCGACCGGGCTGGACAGGCCGCTCACCGTGGGGTCGTAGGTGCCCGTCCCGGCGCAGGTCGGCGGTGGCGGCGGCGGGGCGCTGCCGCAGACCCCGGCGACGCAGGGCAGTCCGTTGCAGCAGGTCTGGCTCGGCGTGCAGGTCTTGCCCTTGCGAATGCACCGGCAGCGACCCGAGCCGTCCTTGTTCTTCTTGCCCACGGCCATGTTGCAGTAGCCGGTGCAGCAGTCCTTGTCCTTCCTGCAGATGTTGGCCTTGCGGGACCCGTCGCCGCAGGGTCCTTCGACACCGGGCTTGCGGCGGCCGCGGCCCTTGTCCTTGCCGCCGCCCGTGGCCGCCGCATCCAGCGACGCGCCGCCGAGGACGACGGCCAGCGCCGCCGCGAGACCCGGCCGCCGGCTCACCCCAGACGCGAGGGCGCGCGACATCGCCCCAACTCGCTCCTGGTCCACCTGTGAATCCTTTCGCTTTTCCACGCGTAAAGGGCAGTAATCCCATGGAGGGTATCACCTCGAAAATGGATTCAATGATGACTCCGTGGTACATCATCTAACATTTTATTTTCATCGAACGTCTTCAGTCGATTTCCTGATCCGGCGGCCTGCTTCGTCGCGGCGTCGAGTCGTCCTGCCCGGGAGATCCGGCAGGGCCGCCATGACGGGAAGGTCCATCGCGGCCCGGGCGCGATCTC
>JBJTKE010000645.1:0-5038 GCA_046096285.1 Chloroflexota bacterium | reverse complement strand
GAGGTGGTGCTGGGCATGGCGCGCAGCGGCTGAGGCCTGCCAAAGCGGGCGTAGCTTGACAATTTGTCGCAGCTTGACATACAATGCGCGCAGCCGAAAGCGTTCCACAAGCGCCCGGCTATCCCCAAGCCTGGCGGGCCGGATCCCCATCCCTCCCCGGCCCGCCAGGCTTGGGGGTAGCCGGGCGCTTGTGGAACGCTTTCGGCTGCCCGCATTGTATGTCAAGCTGCGACAAATTGTCAAGCTGCGCCCGCTTTGGCAGGCCTCAGCCGCCGCGCGCCATGCCCAGCACCACCTCGCGGCAGACCAGCGCGTCGCCCAGCGCCCGGTGCACGCCGGGAGCCACCCCGAAATGGGCGGCGGCGTCCTCCAGCCGGTGCCAGCGCCAGCCGCCCCGACCAGCGCTGCGGACGCCGCGGTAGGCGGCGAACCGGCGCATCGCGCAGTGCCAGCCGTCAACCCCCGCCGGCGCGGCCAGGCCGTGCCGCCCGCAGCAGGCGAGCACCATCCCGGCGTCGAACGGCGCGTTGTAGACGACGACCGGCCTGCCCTCGAGCATCCGGCGGATCTCCCCGAACAGGTCCGGCCAGCCGGGCGCGGCGGCCACGTCGCCATCGAAGATGCCGTGGACCGCGCTCGCATCCGGCGGGATCGCCTCGACCGGGCGCACCAGCGTGTCCAGCAGCGGCCGCCCGGCCGCGTCCACGATGGCGATCTCGACCACCTCGGCGCGGCCGCCGAAACCCGTCGTCTCGGTGTCGAGGTAGACCGCACGCGGATCGGCCGCGATCGCAGCCGCCCACGCCATTGCCTCGATCCTCTCCGGTTCGTCGTCCCAGGTCATCGCCCATCCGCCTCCATCGCCCACTCTATCCACTCCTGATAGGCCATCCGGCCCCCGGCCATCGCGGCGGGGTGGCCCGGGCCCTTGCCGGGCCACCCCCGGACCGCTCCCGGCCTGGCCTTCTCCGGCCTCCGGCAGCCCTCGCCCCGTGCCGCGAGAACCCCGCTCCCTCCCACAGGGAGCGGGGTTGGGGTGAGGTCGTGCGGCCCGGTCGGGGCGATGTCCGAACCGGTCCGGTTTTTGGGATCGGGGTCAGGACCCGGTCAGGCCCGGCGCGGCGGAACAGCGGCGCGGGGCAGGACAGCCGCGTCATCGGGCGCGGCTGGCGACCCGATCAGCGCCGCCCCGCCCTCGTCTTGAGGGGGGGGGTAGCGTTTCGGATGATGAGATGCACCGTCGCTCCTCCGCCCGGCGGGGACTCGGCCCAGGCGTCGCCGCCGTGGGCGCGGGCGATGGCCCGCACGATCGGCAGCCCGAGCCCGGTGCCGGCGATCTCCCGCGCCTCTGCCTCGTCGGTGCGGGCGAACTTCTCGAAGACGCGGGCGAGGTCCTGTTTCCGGATGCCGATGCCCTGGTCCGCCACCGTCACCCGGAAGCCGCCCGCCTCGGGCGCCGCCGAGATGTCCACCGCCTCGCCGCCCGGGGAGTACTTGATCGCGTTGTCGATCAGGTTGCCGATGGCGCGGGCCACCAGGTCCGCGTCGAGATCGACCGCGGCCAGGCCGGGCGCAATCGCGAGGTTCACCTGCCGACCCGGCCAGGCGCTGCGCGCCTGCCGCGCCGCCGCCTCCACGATCTCCGCCGGGTCGGCCGGGGCGGGATGCAGCGGCGGCAGGTCGCCCTCGAGGTCGTCGAGGTGCAGCAGGCTCTCCACCATGCGGTTGAGCCGCCGGGCGGAGTCGCCGATGGTGTCGGCGAACTCCCGCGTCTCGTCGCCGCCGGCCGCGCCGAGGCCGAGCAGGTCGGCATAGCACTGGATGGCGGTCAGCGGGGTGCGGAAGTCGTGGGCGACCATCGCGAGGAAGTCCGCGCGCTGGTCGGCGGCCTCCGCCATCCGGGCAAGGGCCGCCTGCTCGAGCGACAGCGCGCGCTCGACGGCGAGCGCGGCCTCCTTGCGCTCGGTGACGTCGCGAAGGTGGAAGACGAGCCCGCCCACCGCCGCGAGATTGACCCCGCCGTCGAACGCGACCTCCATCCAGCGCCACGAGCCGTCGGCGTGGCGCGCCCGGTACTCGCCCACTGTGCCCGACCCCTCGAGGATGTCCGCGCGCAGGACCGCCAGATCGGAAGGATGGATCACGGGGAAGCTCCGCTGGCCCACCCACGTCTCCGGGTCGTAGCCCAGCACCGCGGTCACCGCCGGGCTGACCCAGCGGATTGTCCCGTCGGGATCGGTGATCGCGGTGATGTCGCTGCTGTCCTGGACGATGGCGCGGAAGCGCGCCTCGCTCCCGGCCAACGCCTCCTGCGCCTCGTGGATGTCGGAGACATCCTCAATCTGGCCGATGCTGCGCAGGTAGACGCCCTCGGCGTCGTACGCCCGGCGGTAGTGGACTCGCGCCCAGACGATGCCGCCGTCCTTGCGCAGGTAGCGCTTCTCCAGCCGGTACCGCTCCGACGCCCGCGAGCGCACCCGCTCAAATTCGGCCGTCGTCGCGTCGAGATCGTCCGGGTGGGTGATGTCCGCGGGGCCGCGGCCGATCAGTTCGTCCCGCTCGTACCCGAGCATGGCGCAGAAGGCGGGATTGACGTCGATGAACCGGCCGTCGATCTTGATCACCATGCCAATGGCGGCGTCATCGAACGCCGACCGCAACTGCGCCTCGCTCCCGGCGAGCGCCTCCTGTGCGGCGTGGACGTCGGAGATGTCCTCCACCTGGCCGATGGTGCGCAGGAACGCTCCCGAGGCGTCGACCACGCGGCGGACGGTGACCCGCGCCCACAGCGTGCTGCCATCCTTGCGGAGGTAGCGCTTTTCCATCTGGTACTGGGCGATCTCCCCGCGGCGCAGCCGGCCGCGCAGCGCCAGCGTGGCGGCGAGATCGTCCGGGTGGGTGAGATCCCGGAAGGTCAGGCCGATCAACTCCTCGCGCGCGTAGCCGAGCATCGCGCAGAGGGCGGAGTTGACCTCCTGGAAGCGGTCGTCGCTGCCGCTGACCGACATGCCGATGGCGGCATCCTCGAAGGCCGAGCGCACCTGCTCCCGGCTCTCGGCGAGCGCTTCCTCGCCCAGATGGAGGATATCTCCGCGGTCAGGGCGGCCGAGGAAGCGCGCCAGCCGGCCGTCCGCGTCGCGCACGCACCGGATGTTCACCCGCATCCAGATCGGCTCCCCGTTTTTCCGCAGGTAGCGCTTTTCAATAATCTCGTGATCGGATGCGCCAGACACCATGCGGCTCGTCGCCTCCCGGGTGCTGGCGATATCCCCGGGGTGGGTGAGCTCGGGAACCGTGCGGCCGTCGAGCTCTCCCGGCGCATACCCGAGCATGGCGCGGAGGGCGGGGTTCACGTCCTCGATCCGGCTGCCGCTATCCGCGATCAGCATCCCGAGCGCGGCGTCCTCGAAGGCCGAGCGCAGCTGCGCCCGGCTTTCGGCGAGGGCCTCCTGCGCCTCGTGGACGGCCGTCACGTCCTCGACCTGCCCGATCGTGCGCAGGAACTCCCCGCGTTCGTCGCGCACGCCGGCGACGTTCACCCGCGCCCAGACCAGGCCGCCGTCCTTGCGGACGAAGCGCTTCTCGACGTGATAGCCGGGAATCTCGCCAGCGATCACCGCCGCCCGCAGCGCGAGCGTTTCGGCGCGGTCGTCCGGGTGGGTGAACTCGACGAGGCTGCGCCCGATCAGTTCCTCGCTGCCGTAGCCGAGCATCGCGCAGAACGCCGGGTTGACCTCCTCGAACCGGCCGGACTACCCGCTGACCGCGATGCCGACGGCGGCGTCCTCGAACATCGACCGCAGCCGCGCCTCGCTTGTCGCCAGGGCCTCCTGCGCCGCACGAAACTCCGAGATGTCCTCGATCTGACCGATCAGCCGCGTGATCCTGCCGTCCGGCCCCCGCACGCACCCCGCGTTCAGCCGCACCCAGAACGTGCTGCCGTCCTTCCGCAGATACCGCTTCTCCATCCGGTAGCTGTCGGCCTTGCCGTCTTGCATCCGTTGCAGCAGCGGAAGCTCGACGTCGAGCGCCTCCTCGGCCGTGAACTCGCGGAAGCTGCGGCCCACCAGTTCCTCGCGGGTGTATCCCAGCATCGCGCACAGGCTGGGGTTGATGTCCAGCATGATTCCGTTGGCGTCCGCAATGCCCATGCCGATCGCCGCGCCGTCGAAGCTGGAGCGGAACAGCGCCTCGCTGGCGGCGAGCGCCTCCTGCGCCTCATGGATCGCGGTCACGTCCTCGAACTGGGTCAGCATCCGGTGCGGTTCGCCGCCGGAGCCGCGAACCATCCGCGAGTTCACCCGCACCCAGAGCGCGCCGCCGTCCTTGCGGCGATAGCGCAACTCCGCCTGGTAGGCGTCGGCCCCTCCCGCGTACAACCGCTCGCGGTCCGCGGCGACGGCGGCGAAGTCCTCCGGGTCCATGAGGTCCCGCGAGGACTTCCCGATCAGTTCGTCGCGCCGGTAGCCGAACATCGCGCACAGGGCGGGATTGACGTCGAGGAAGCCGCCGGCGGCGGTGGCGACCGACATCCCCATGGCGGCGTCCTCGAAGGTCGAGCGCAACCGCGCCTCGCTGGCGGCGAGGGCTTCCTGCGCCTCGTGGGTCGCGGTCACGTCCTCGAACTGGGAGAGCAGCCGCAGCGGCTCCTCCCCCTCGCCGGGAATCACCCGGACGTTCACCCGCGCCCAGATCGCGCCGCCGTCCCGGCGGCGGAACCGCAGTTCGTCGAGGAACTCGCGGGACTCGCCGCTGAACAGCCGGTTGCGCCGCTCGGTGACGGCGGCGAAATCCTCCGCGTCCATCAGGTCCCGCGCCGACTTGCCGATCAGGTCGTCGTGCTCGTAGCCGAGCATCGCGCAGAGCGCCGCGTTGACCGCCAGGAACCCGCCGGCGGCGGTGGCGACCGCCATGCCGATGGCGGCCTCCTCGAAGGTCGAGCGCCAGCGCGCCTCCCCGGCGGCGAGGGCCTCCTGCGCCTCGTGGATGTCGGTGATGTCCTCGATCTGGCCGATGGTGTGCCGGAACTCCCCCGCCG
>JBJTKE010000644.1:0-7011 GCA_046096285.1 Chloroflexota bacterium | reverse complement strand
CGCCCCCTCCACCCTGTATCACACCCCCCGCCCGCGGGGCGCGGGCCGCCGGGCATGGCCCCGGGAGACCATGGCGAGAATCATCATCCGGCGTCTGCTGGCGCTGCCGTTCGTGGTGCTGAGCGTCACCTTCCTGACGTTCATCGTCGGCTATCTCGCCCCCGGCGATCCCATTCTCAATCTCATGGGCAACAACCGGGATCCCAACGTGTACGCCAACCTGCGGCGGTTGTACGGGCTCGATCTGCCGTGGTGGGAGCAGTACGGGGCGTACCTGAAGGGGCTGCTGCAGGGCAACCTGGGACTCTCCTACCGGTACGCGCAGCGCCCGGTCAGCGACCTGCTGGCGGGCGGGGTCAGCGTGTCGCTGCAACTCGGGCTGACCGCGCTGGCCGGAGCGCTCCTGATCGGGGTGCCGCTCGGGACGTTCGCCGGGCTGCGGCGCAACTCGCTGGCGGACCGGGCGGTGATGGCGCCAATGCTGGCGCTGTACGCGATCCCGAGCTTCGTGCTGATTCCCGCGCTGCAGTGGCTGAACTTCCGGGCCTACAACCGCGGCTGGCCCTCACTGCCGGCGGCGGGGTGGGGCACCTGGCAGCACTGGGTGATGCCGGTGATGGTGCTGATGGCGGCGAGCCTCGGCTACATCTCCCGGTTGACGCGGGCCAGCGTCGTCGAGGTGACCGCACAGGACTACGTGCGGACCGCGCGGGGAAAGGGTCTCCCGGAGCGGGCCGTGCGAATCGGGCACATCCTGCGGAATGCGCTGCTGCCAATCGTGACGGTGGTCGGGCCGTCGATCGCGTTCCTCGTTACCGGGGCGTTCGTCGTCGAGCAACTGTTCTCGATTCCCGGAATCGGGTTCCTCTCGGTGCAGGCGATCCAGCAACGGGACTATCCGGTGATCCAGGGAACGACGGTGATCCTCGCGCTCGCGGTTGTCGCGATGAACCTCGTGACCGACCTCGTGTATACCCTGCTCGACCCGCAAGTTCGGGTCGGCAACTGATGGCGACCGTGGCCAGGCGCCGGGCGTCCCGCGGCGCTGCCTTCGACGCCGAGATCGCGGCCGATCCGGTGTCGCCCGGGCAACTGGTGTGGCGGCGGTTCCGGAGGAACCGTCTTGCGCTGGCCGGACTCGCGGTGATCGTCGCGCTGATCGTGCTGGCGGCGGTGGGCCCGCGGTTCATCACGGCGAGCCCGGTGAAGATCGACTACGCGGCGATCAACGCGCGGCCGTCGGCGACCCACCTGCTGGGGACGGATTACCTGGGCCGGGACACGCTCTCCCGGCTTGTCTCCGGGCTGCGGGTGTCGCTGATGGTGGCCGGGTATGTGGCATTGCTGGACCTATTGCTGGGGGTTCCGGCGGGGCTGGCCGCGGGGTACTTCGGCGGCAAGGTGGACGTGATCGTGACGCGGGTGGCGGACATGCTGTTCGCCTTCCCGGGGTTGCTGCTGGCGATCCTGGTCGCCGCGATCTTCGGGCCGGCGATGACGGACCGGTTCGGCGGGATCGGACGGTTGCTGCTGGTGGCCGGGGCGCTGAGCCTGGTGTCGTGGCCGATGATGGCGCGGCTGGTGCGCTCGCAAACGCTGTCGATCCGGGAGCGGGAGTTCATTTCGGCGGCCAATGCGCTGGGGGCGGGCGACGGTCGGATCGTGGTGCGCCACGTGCTGCCGCAACTGGTGGGGCTGATCGTGACGACGAGCACGCTGGGCATCGCGAGCGTGATCGTGAACGAGGCGGTGCTGAGCCTGCTGGGGCTGGGCATCCAGCCGCCGGACCCGAGCATCGGCAAGGTGATCACCGACGCGATCCCGTACCTGGAGATGAACGGCCTGCAGGTGCTGCTGCCGAGCGCCACGCTGGTGGCGATCGTGCTGGCGGTGTCGTTCGTGGGGGACGGGCTGCGCGACGCGTTCGACCCGGGGAGCCTGCGGTAGGGCGGGGCGCTAGCGCTCGGCGGCGAGGATGCTGGCGACGTCCCGTTGCAGGTCGGCGCCGGCGCGGGCGATGCGGGATGCGGCCTCGTCGCGCCACCGTTCGTCGGCAAGGGCGGCGGTGCGGGCGCGTTCGAGGTCGTCGCGGACGGCGGCGGGGGCGGGCGCGCCAGCGGCGGTGCGGCGCTCGAGGAAGCGGCGAGGGGCCAGCCAAGCGCCAAAACGCTCGATTTCGAGGCCGATCTCGCGGCCGATCACGAGCAGGGCGGAGGCGTCGATCATCTGGGGGGTGACGCCGCTGATCTCGATGCCCTGATCCATCGCCTTGCGGACGGTCATCTGGGCGATGTTGCGGGCGGAAGCGGGGTCGATGCCCTCGTCGAGCACAAGGAAGTAGGCGAGATCGCTGGCGGTGGTGAAGTCGCGCCCGGCGCGCTGCGCGAGGTAGGCGCGGTTGAGTTCGAGGCCGGAGAGCAGGCGCGCGGCGGCGTCGGCGAGGGAGCGGGCGGAGGCGAGGGCGGCAAGGGCGCGGGAGAGCGGAAGGTCGAGCGCGGCGCCCGGCGGGCCGTAGGGGATGCGGGCGGTGAGCGAGGCGACGGCCGCGGCGTCGGCGCGGATCGCGGAGGGGAGGCTGGCGAGGCGGGCGAGGCCCTGCGCGGGGCGGAACTGGGGCAGGCCGCCGTCCGGGGCGGCCGACCACTCCTCGGGCAGGCGGAGACTGCCGGGTTCGGTGCGCAGGAGGGATTGCAGTTCGTCGAGAAAGCGGCCGAGGGCGTCGGCGGCCGAGGCGGCGGGTTCGAGGGCGACGGAGAGCCAGTCGGTGGCGGAAACGGCATCGAAGGTGGAGGGAACGGGACCCTCGAAGCCGGCGAGGCGGGCGGCGGCGTCGCGGTCGATGGCGAGACCGGTGGAGGCGAGGGAGCCCGCGCCGAGCGGAGAGCGGTTGACCTCGGCGAGGGCGGAGCGGAGACGTGCCGCTGACCGTTCGAGAGGCCCGGTGACGCCGCCGAGCCAGTGGGCGAAGGAGGTGGGCTGGATGGCCTGGCCCTCGGAAAATGCCGGCATGAGCGTGAACACGTGCGCCTCGGCGAGGTCGAGCAGCAGCAGGCGCAGCCTGCCGAGCGATCCGGCGAGGGCGATCAGGTCGGCGCGGACGGCGATGCGGGCGGCGGCGGCGGCGAGGTCAGCGCGGGCGCGGGCGATGGCGGCGGCGCCCTGGGCTTCCGGAGAGATGAGCGCATCGAGGCGGGTTTCGAAGGCGACGACCAGCATGGAGAGCGGCGCATGGGCGGCAGGAGCGGCGGCGCGGACCTGCTCCAGCGAGGTGAGAATGGCCGCCGCGACCGGTTCGTCGAAGACGTCGGTGTCGCGGAGCATGACGGTGGAGGCCGCGAAGGCGTCGGCGAGGGCGGCCCAGAGAGCGGGCGCGGGGTCCGGCGGGATGTGGTCGTCGGTCATGGAAGGCTCCGGTGGAATCGGGTCCGGCGGGCGTGACTGTAGCAGCACCGGGAGGCCGGGCGGAGTGCGCGGGAGCGGCCGCGCGCGACAGACCGATCCTTGACCCCGGGCGGGGGCTGCCGCTAGCATCGGACGAGGCGCGAGGCGGGCCGGGAGTTGGTTCCCGGCGGCGTCGCCCGGAGGACGGCGATCCGATGATTCCCCACGATTTTCCCGGCCGCGGCAAGGTCGCGGTGCTGAAGACGCGCCCGGAGACGGTGCTGGACGACATCTCCGAGGTGATGCGGCTCGCGGACTACCAGCAGGCCTTGCCGAAGCAACACGACACGATTCTCAAGATCAACATCTCGTGGCAGACGTGGTACCCGGCCTGCAGTTCGACGCCGTGGCAGATCGAGGGCGTGATCCGGACGCTGGAGGCGGATGGCTACCGGAATCTCATCGCGGCGCACAACGGCACGGTGGTGGTGGACGCGCGGGTCGGCGAGAAGAACAACAAGCACCGGTACGTGACGGACAAGTACGGGGTGGCCAACGTGCACCTGTACGAGCCGCAGGTGGAGTGGGTGCGGTACGAGCCGAAGCGCCCGTTCCTGGTGCTGGACCAGATCTTTCCCGAGGGCGTGCACGTGCCGAAGATGTTCCACGACCGGAACATCATCCAGTTGCCGACGGTCAAGACGCACGTTTTCACCACCATCACCGGGGCGATGAAGAACGCCTTCGGCGGGCTGCTGAACAACAAGCGGCACCTGACCCACCCGGTCATCCACGAGACGCTGGTGGACCTGCTGCAGATCCAGCAGGACATCCACAGCGGGCTGTTCGCCGTGATGGACGGCACGTTCGCCGGGGACGGCGCGGGGCCGCGGGCGATGCGCCCGCACGAGAAGGACATCCTGCTCGCGAGCGCGGACCAGGTGGCGATCGACGCGATCAGCGCGAAGCTGCAGGGGTTCGACCCGATGGAGCTTCCGTTCATCCGGCTGGCCCACGAACGCGGGCTGGGGGTGGGCAACCCGAAGGACATCGAGATCGCGGGCTACGACATCTCGCTGGAGGACTGGAAGTTCGTGAAGGAGGACACCTTCGCGTCCAAGGGCCAGCACCTGATCTATCACGGTCCGCTGAAGAAGCTGGAGAAGCCGCTGCTGCACACGCCGCTGGTCCCGTGGAGTTTCTTCGCATCGAACTTCTACCACAACGTCTACTGGTACCCGGTGGTGGGCCGGAAGCGGGTGATCGAGGCGCTCGACACGCGCTGGGGGCGGCTGTTCCAGGGGTACGGGGACGGCAAGGTGGTGCTTCCGGGGCCGGAGGCGAAACCGACCGCGGTCGCGGCGGCGGGCGCGCTCGGGCTGGCGGCGGCGATAATGCTGATCGGAAAGGCCGGCCGCCGGAACTAGGCGGCAGCACGGGAGGGAAAGCGCGGTGAGCACGATTCACGAGGCGATCGGCGGGCTGGTCCTGCTGGCGTACATCGTCCTGACGATCGTCAATGTCCTGCGGTTGACGGGGAAGGAGATCGCATTCGCGCGGCCGCTGTCCATGGCGGCGGCGGGGCTGCTGCTGGTGCAGTACGTGCTCGGTTTCCTGCTGATGGGCAGCGGAGCGCGGAACTCCAACCTGCACTACCTGATCGCGCTGCTGGCGATCGTGACGGTCGGACTGGAGCACGGCTGGGCGGCCAACCGGGCGACGGCGAAGGAGCGCGCGGCCGGTTCGCTGGTGGCGTCCGCGCTGACGGTGGTGCTGGTCTTCGCGGCGTACATGCTCGGAATGACGCATGCGATGGCGCCAGTGGCGGAGTTCGTCGCCGGCGCGTTCTAGCCGGGCGTGGCGGGCCAACCGGGGCCTCGCGGACTCCCCGAGCGGTTGGCCGCCGGGGAGTTCGTGTTGCTGGATGCGGCATCCGGCACGGATCTCGACCGGCGCGGACTGGTCACGACGCTGCCGCTCTGGTCAGCGCTGGGGGTGATCGAGCGCCCGGACCTGGTGCAGGCGATCCACGAGGACAACCTGCGGGCCGGGGCGGATGTGGTCACCACGGTCACGTTCCGCACGACCGGGCGAACGCTGGCGAAAGCCGGGATGGATCCGGGGCTGGCCGCGGACCTGGACGCGCGGGCGGTGCGCCTGGCCCGGCAGGCGCGCGCGGCGACGGGCCGTGCGGACGCGCTGATCGCGGGATCGATCGCGCCGCTGGAGGATTGCTACTCGCCGTGGCTGATGCCGGAGCCGGCGACGGCGCTGGCCGAACACCGCGCGCAGGCGCGCAACCTGGCCGAGGCCGGGGCCGATTTCCTGATGGCCGAGACGATGCCGTGCGTGGCCGAGGCGACGATTGCGCTGCGCGCGGCGCAGGAGACGGGGCTGCCGGCGACGGTCGGCTTCGTGTGCCTGCCCGCGGCAGGAGACGAGCCGCCGCGGCTGATGAGCGGGGAGACGCTGGACGAGGCGGTTGCCGCAGTGGAGCCGCTTGGCCCGGCGGCGATCCTGGTGAACTGCGCGGATCCGGCGACCATCGCGGCCGGGCTGGCGGCCCTGCGCGCGCGGACCACGCGGCCGGTGGGCGGCTACGCAAACTTCGGGGAAGTCGACGGGGAGCGCGGCTGGAAGGTGGGTGCGCCGCAGGACGCGGCTGCGTTCGCGCGGGGAGCCGCCGGGTGGCTGGCGGCGGGTGCGGCGATCATCGGCGGATGCTGCGGGACGACGCCAGCGCATACGGCCGCGCTGCGGGCGCTGCTGGACGCCAAGCCGGGATGATCCGCGCCGCGGGGCTCGCTCTCAGCGGGATTGCAGGCCGCCGTCGACGTTGATGGTCTGGCCGGTGATATAGGCGGCGTCGGTGGAGGCGAGGAACGCGGCGAGCCCGGCGAAGTGGTCACCGGTGCCGAACTGGCCCAGGGGAATGCGGGCGCGTTCGATGTCGAACTGCTGCTCGGTTGAGATGCCCGCGCGGCGGGCGCGGCGAGCGACGGCGTTGGCGTAGAGATCGGTCATCATGTGGCCGGGGGCGATGGCGTTGACGCGGATGCCGTCGGGGGCGAGTTCGCGGGCAAGGGACTGGGTGAGGCCGATGACGCCGGCCTTGGCGGCGGCGTAGGCGGCGGTGCCCGCTGGCCCCTCGCGGCCGAACACGCTGGTGACGGTGATGATGGAACCCTGGCGGCGGGGAAACATGGCGCGGGCGGCGGCGCGGCAGGTGCGGAGCACGCCGTCGAGGTTGGTGTCCATGACCTGGCGGTAGAGGTCGTCGTCGAGTTCGGTGACGGGCGCGCCGCCAGCGATGCCGGCGGCGGCGATGGCGACATCGAGCCTGCCGGTCTTTCCGATGATGACGTCGACGATGCGGTCGATGGCGGAGGGCATGGCGACATCGCAGACGACGCCGTTGGCGCCGAAGGCGGCGGCGGTTGCGGGAGCGGCGGGGTCGACGTCGGCGATCCAGACGGCGGCGCCCTCGGCGCCGAAGCGGCGTGCGGCGGCGAGGCCAAGGCCGTTGGCGCCGCCGGTGATGAGCACGGACTGGCCGGGGAAGCGGCGGCAGTCGGGACCGGGGGAAGCGGACATGGGGCGACCTCGGGGGCGGGCGACGACGGATAGACC
>JBJTKE010000643.1:0-15018 GCA_046096285.1 Chloroflexota bacterium | reverse complement strand
CGACACGGCCGGGGTCCTGTCCACCGGCGGCGCGGCCCGGCTCAACGGCTGCCTCGTCACCGGAAGTCGCGGCGGTGGGATCCAGCTCGTGGATGGCGCGATGACGCTGGCGGACACGACGGTGACCGGCAACGTCGACAGTTACTCGGGCGGCGGCGTCTGGGTCATCACCGAGGAAGCGCCCGCCACGCTGACGCTGGCGGGAACGACGGTGGTCACCGCCAACACGGCCCCGGAGGCGAGCGGGATCCTGGTCTGGGAGCAGAACAGCTTCGCCGCCACGCTCGTGGGAGTGAGCAGCGCCAACGTCTACGGCAATTTCGTGGGCCAGCAGTGCGAGCGGACCACCGACCGCTCCACCTTCACGCCGGTGGCGAACTGCGCGTTCTGAGGAAACGTCCGGCGCGGCGCCCGGGCCAGGCCCTGGCGAGGGGCGGACTGGCAGCGGGCCCGGCGGCGTGATTCCGCCGGACCCGTAACGTCATGCGCCGATGGCCGCCCGGACGGAGTCGATGCGGCGGCGGCATTCCGCGATCTGCTCCTCCCAGTAGGCGCCGTACTCGTAGCCCGCGCGCGCGCGCAGGATCTCGGCGGCATCGAGGCGACGGAGGGCCTCCGGGTAGGCGGCGGCGTCTTCCGCCAGCACGATCGCGCGGGCCAGCCCGAGCGACCCCAGCAGCACCGCCACCTCGATGCCGAGCCGGTCCCCCAGGTCGATGCCCTGGCCGAGGTGCTCCCGGGCAGCGGCGAAATCGCCAAGCGCGACCTCGGCCAGCCCAAGTTGCACGAGGCAGACCGGCTGATCGATCAGCACCCCGCGCAGCCGGACCCGCAGGAACGCCGACCGCAGCAGCGGCACGGTGGCGGCGGGGTCGCCCTGCTGGAACAGTTCGACGCCGAGCCGCAGGCCGAGCGCCCAGGCCGCGAATCCGTCCGGGTCGCCGGCGACGAGATCGAGGCCGTGGCGCAGCAGGTCGATGGCCGCGCTGGCGGTTTCCGCCACATCCCCGGCGAGACCGGAGGCGATCAGGTCCGCCAGGGCCCCGATCCGGGCCGACCCGGCCCGGCCTCCCGCGGCGAGGGTTCGCAGGCGGTCCACCTCGGCGCTGCCAGCGGCGAAATCGCACTGCAGCGTCGCCAGGTAGCCGCTGAGGAAGCAGGCATCCGCGAGCGCGTCCACGATGGCCTCCGGCGGCCCAACCGGGCCGGTGGCCGCGAGCGCGGCGGAGATGGCCGCGGCGGCGGCGGCGCGGCCCTCGGCGATGTACCCGCGGCACTCCCAGAGGCGGCGAAGATCGGCGGCGGCGGCGAGCGCGACGGCGTGATCGCCCTCCCGGCTGGCGGCGGCGATGGCCTGCAGGAGATTCGGCAGGTCCGCCTCTGCCGCGTCCAGCGCCGCAACGGGTTGCTGGCCGGCGATGTCCGCCGCCAACCGGGCGGCGTGGCGGGTGAACCAGGCGGCGTGGGCGCGGCGGGCGGCCTGTTCGCCGCCGTCGCGGCGCAGCGCGGAGAGCGCGAACAGGCGGATCGGCTCCAGCAGGCCGAAGCGGGCCGGATCGCCGGCCGCGGGCTGCACGAGGGGGGCGCCGGCCAGGACCGGCAGCATGGCGACGAGGTCGCCACGGCCGAGCGCACCGGCGACGGCCGACAGGGCCTCGACGGTGAAGCCGCCGCGGAAAACGCCGAGCAGCGCGAACAACTCGCGCGCCGGTTCGGCCAGCAGGTCGGCGCTCCAGGCGATGGCGGCGTCCATCCGCCGGTGGCGGTCGGGGCCGTTCGCGGGACCGGCGGCGAGGGCAGCGAGTCCGGCGTGCTCGAGCAGCACCGCGAGGGCGGCGGGGGGAATGGCGTCGGACTGGGCGGCGGCGAGTTCGATGGCGAGCGGCATCCCATCCAGCAGGGAAACGACGCGGGCGATGTCGGGGATGGAGTCGTCGCGGCGCAGGCCGCCGCCGACCCCGCCAATCCCGCCAGCGCCCTCTATCGCGGGGCGCAGCGCAGCGGCGGCGGGATCGCGGGCGGGGAGGGGGAGCGGGCCGAGGGTCAGCACCTGCTCGCCGGCGAGCCGCAGCCGGGAGCGGCTGGTGACCAGGGCGCGCAGACCCGGGGCAGCGTCGAGCAGGGCGCCGATGGCAGGCCAGGCCGCCGGCAGATGTTCGAGGTTGTCCAGCACGATCGACGCCGAACGGCCGGAGAACGCGGCGCCGATCGCCGCGGCGGGGTCGCCCTCGATGGCCCCGCGCAACCCGAGGGCGCGGGCGACGGCTGGAAGCACCCCCGCCGGATCGTCGGTTTCGGCGAGCGAAATCCAGGCGACGACCTGCGCGCCGCGGTGGTCGAGCATGCGCCGGGCGACCTCCCGCGCGAGTCGGGTCTTGCCGATGCCCCCGGGGCCGGTGATGGTCGTGAGCCGGGCGCGGTCCAGCATCGCCTCCACGTCGGCGAGTTCCCGGTCCCGGCCCACCAGCGCGCCAGCCGCGGGCGGCAGCGGCGTCGCCGCCAGCGGCCGCGAGCGGCGGGACGGGCGGGCCCGGCGGGCGGCGGCGAGAAAGCCCTCCCGGTCCTCGCCCGCGAGTCCGAGCGCATCCGCGAGCAGGATCGCGGTATGGAGTTGCGGGGAGCGATGAACGCCGCGCTCCAGCGCGCTGATGGTGGGCACGGAGATGCCGGCTGCCCCGGCAAGGTCCTCCTGCGTCATCGCGGCGGCCTCGCGCAGCGCGCGCAACACCTCCCCGAGCGGCGCGCCGGGTGGCGGAGAAACGGGGGCGGCGGAAGGGTCCCGGTGTGGTTCCATGTCCTGAGTATGGCACGCAGCGAAGCAAACCTGCGGGTATTCCTGCAGGTGTCCTGCATGGACTTCCCGGCGGCAACCCGTCACCATCATGGATGGCCCCGAACGGTCGCCCACGGACGACCCGCCGCGCCCTGCGGCCAACGCCCGCCGACCCTGCCGCCGGAAGCACGCTGGAGAACTCCTCGATGGATCGCGAAACGTTCGACGCAGCGGCGCGGGTGCTGGGAGCGGCGGCCACCCGCCGGGCCGGGCTCGCCGCCGCGTTGGCGGCCGCGCTCGCAATGGCCACGGGCGGCAGCGACGGCCCGGCGGCGGCGCTCGGCAAACGCCCGCGCCCGGCAGGCCCCTGCGGCGACGGCTCCCGCAAGGACAACTCCTGCACGAAGAACAAGGATTGCTGCACCGGCCTGTGCAACACGAAGGCCGGCAGGAAGAACCGGGACGGCAAGGGCCGCTGCCGCTGCGTGCGGAAGCGCGGATCCTGCACCGAGTCCCGCAACTGCTGCGGCAATCACGTCTGCGTGAACGGCACATGCGGCGATGGCGGCGCGGCGAAGGTGCCGACCGGCCAGCCGTGCACCCCGGCCGATGTCTGCGCCGCCGCTGCCGCCTCCTGCACGGTCTACGCGGACGCCACGCCGGCGGGAACCTACTGCCTGATCCCGGCGGGCGGCGCCTGCGCCGCGGCCAACGACTGCGACAGCCACCTCTGCACGTCCGGCGTGTGCGAGGCCGCCTGCATTCCGAACGTGTGCGCGTCGGGCTGCGCCTACACCGACGTGGAGACGGCCTTCGCGGCCATCCCCGCTGGCGGCATGGTGATGATCGCCCCGGGGACGTACACGGTCGGCATCGACGTCGACAAGAGCATGACCGTCCGCGGCTGCGGCGATGGGGTGATCCTCCAGTTCGAGACGGGCGCGAACGCCATCTTTTACGACATCGCGACCGGCCCGGAAACACTGACGCTCAGGAACCTCACGCTGGAGGAGTCCAGCAAGCCGTCGAACGCCCTGCTCTACGGCAAGGGCAACCTCGCCTTCGACGTCACCGGTTGCGCGTTCCGCAACGCCTACTACGGCCTGTACGGCGACGGACCGCTCTCCACCTTCACCGACTGCACCTTCAGCATGACGTCCGACGGGTATGGCATGTACGTCGGGCCGTTCGACCTCGACGTCACGGACTGCACCTTCGAGGACAGCTACGGGGCGATCATCATCGACAAGGGCGACGTGACGATCGACGGCTGCACCTTCAGCGGGCAGACGACCTACGGGTTTTCCCAGTACGACTCCTCGCAGATCAATGGCGGCACGCTCAAGCTCTCGAACTCGACCTTCAGCAACATGCCCTCCGGCGCCATGAGCATCGGGTACGTCACGGCCACCTTCACGGGCCTCACGGTCAGCCCCGGCAACGTCGGCTCGCGGTCGGGAGCGGGCATGTTCCTGTATGACGGGACCTACTCCATCTCGAACACGACGATCAGCAGCAACACCACCACCGGCTATGGCGGCGGCCTGATGATCGGCGCCGACAAGGCCAACGTCTCGGTGACGCTCGGCGCGGGCGTCAGCATCACCGGCAACGCCGCCGCCGACGGCAGCGGCATCGCCGTGTACGAGAAGGGTTCGTTCACGGCGACCGTGGCCGGAGCGCCGGCCGCGGTCTCGGGCAACACCGGCGGCGACCAGTGCGTCACCGGCCCGGCGTCGTCCGGTCCCTGGACGGGCGTCACCGGCTGCGCCTACTGACAGACCCACGCCGCTGCCCGCCTTCCGGCGCGGCGCGGCGCACGCACCGGGTTCCCGGCCCGCGCTCCGACGGGCGCCCCGGGGCCATCCCAACCTGGCGACGCTCCCGCCGGCCGGCGCTGCCCCCGCGACCGGCCGGTGGGACTCGCACCAACCGGAACGGCGTGGCGACCTCCTGCCGCGCCGTTCCGCATTCCCCGCCCGCGCGGGGCGGCCGCGCTGCCGGTATGCTTCCCGGCGTTGGCTGGGCGTCTGGCCGACTGCCCGATTGCCCGCCAACCCGAGGGGAGTCAGCGTGACCCAGCATGACCGGCGCGGAGGCATGGACGCGCCGACGGCGCTCGCCGCCGCCGCGATGGTGATCGTCTGGGGGTCCTCCTCGGTGGCGACCCGGGTCGGCATGGAGAGCTACTCCCCCGGCCGCCTCGCGCTCTTCCGCTTCCTCATCACCACAGTGATCCTCGCCGTCTACATCGTCCTGACGCGGATGCGGGTTCCTCCGTGGCGCGACTGGCCGGGGCTGATCCTGATCGCGCTCGTCGGCATCTCGATCACCCAGCTCGCCTTCGTCTACGGCATGCTCACGGTGGACCCCGGCACCGCCACCTTCCTGATGGCCACCATCCCGGTCATGGCCGCGCTGCTCGCCAAGCTGATCCTGAAGGAGCGGCTGACCCCGGCGGGCTGGCTCGGCATCGCGCTGACGGTGGTCGGCACCACGGTGCTGGTGCTCGGGCAGGGGCAGGGCATCGCCTACACCAGGGGCGCGCTGATCCTGCTCGGCGGGGCGTTCGCCGAGGCGGTCTACTACATCATGCAGAAGCCGTGGCTGCGCCGGTACACCCCGATGGAGGTGACGGTCTGGCCGCTGCTGTTCTCGACGCTGCCGCTGCTGGTGTTCCTCCCGGGGCTGGGCGCCGAAATCCGCGGCGCGACGACGGAATCCACGCTGGCCACGGCCTACGTCGCGCTCGGGGCCGGGGTCATCGGCTACGGCTGCCTGAGCTACTGCAACTCGCGGCTGCCCGCCAGCGCGGCGGCGGTGCTGCTCTCGCTGATGCCGCCGGTGGCCCTGCTGACGGCATGGCTGTGGCTCGGCACGCCCCCCCGCCCGGCCGCGCTGGTGGGCGGCGCGATCTCGCTGGCGGGGGTGCTGCTGGTCACCCTGCGCGGGCAGGCCACCCCCGGGCCCGCGCCCATCGAGCAGCCCGCCGCCAGCCCCGCGGACTGACGAACCCTCGCGCGCGGGGCCTCACGGCCTGATCTTGCGCGGTCCCTCGATGCCGGTCGGGGTCTTGCCGTCGATCCAGTCCTGGGCCGTGTTGGCCAGTTCGGCCGAGTCCTCGAGCGTGGCGCCGATGGCGACGCCGAGCCAGCCCACGATCCCCCGGCCCCGGAGAGCGGCGCCGATCTCCCGTTGCGCCGCGCCGGGCCAGGGCCGCTCGACGACCGCGACGCCCTCCTTTTCCACCGCATCGACGGCCTCGCGCACCCGGGCCGCCGCGTCGCTCCCTCCGGTGGTCACCACGATGACGAGCGGATCGGGGATCGGGTCGCCCGGCACCGACATCAATTCCCGCGCCGCGTCGGCGGCGAGCCTTGCCGCCCACGAGCCGCCGTCGCCGTCCGGTGGGGCGGTGTTCCCGGGACCGCCTGGGGTTTCCGTCATGGGTGGTTCCTCCCTGAGTTTCATCCGTCCATTCCGCGGCAATCGGGCCGCGGGCGGGGCGAGCGGAGTCGCCCGCCCACCGGCGCCCACGGCGCTCCGGCTACATCGGCAGCACCTTGCGCGGCCCGGTCGGGCTCGCTCCGCCATCGATCCAGGCCTGGACCTCGTCCGCGCCCGCCCTGGCCGTGTCCTCGTCCTCGTCCACATACAGCGCAAACCACGCGTCGTTGGCGGCGTCTTTCAGCGCAGCGTGGATGGCGTCCTTGGCCGGATTGGGCCAGGCATGCGGGCGGGTGGGCGGCACGCCCACGGCATTGAGCGCCACATCCGCCACCGCCAGCGCCGGACTCGGGGCGCGGTTCGCCGGGTGGATCACGATGACGAAAAACGGCTGGTTCGTCGCGGCCGCGCTCCCCCTGAGTTCTTCCGCGGCGTGCCGTGCCCATCTCCACACCCAGGCGTGCCTGTCCTCCGTTCCACCGCCGGTTTGCGACGGCGGATTGCCGCCATGCCGGTCACCCGGCCGACTGTCGGGGGCGTTTCCGGTCATGACCTCCTCCTCGACGGGTTCCCGGGTTGCCGGGTCCGGCGGCCGCGCCGGCCGGGCGGTTCGACCGTTGCGGCGGGTCAGCGCGCCGCATGTTCACGGTTTTGCGCCAGATCGCCAGGCAGGCGCCGGCAGCGTCGCCGGCCGGTCAGCAGTCGCAGTCAGGTTCGCCGGTCCCGGCGCAGTCGTTCACGCAGTCTGCGGCCTTCCCGGCCTTCTCCCACGTCTCGGCCAGCACGAAAGCGATCACCGAGGCATTGGGACTCCTCCATACAGCGAGAAACCGGTCGATGCCGGTCATGGGCAGGACACCGTTCAGGCTTCGACGCTGCTTCCCGATCTCCTGCCTGAGGCATTCGAGGACGTCGTCCGGGGTTCCCGGGGTCACGATCGCGAAAATCACGACATACGGCGACAGATCGTCCACCGGCGGGCAGTCATCCCCCCCGACAAGCGCGGCCCTGCCGTAGGGCTTGATGATGCGCGGCCCCAGCGGACCGGCCGACGCGAGCGTCGCCGCGATCTCCCGCGACAGGTCCCCGGCCTCCGCCGCGGTTTCGTCGACGCCGATGACCAGCATCCGGGCTTCCGGCCGCTCCTCCCCGGCCCGTTGCACCTCGTCCATGGCCTCTTGCGGCCAGGTCAGCGGGCCGCGCGCCGGGATGCCCCGGCCGCGCAGCATCGCGACGGCCTCCTCCCCGAGCCGTGCCCGCCGTTCGCCGGCACGCACCACCACCAGCACGATCGTCGGCGCGAGTTCGCCTTCAGCCGCCTCGCCGGTGACCCGGTCGGCGGCCCCGGGGTCATCCCCGATCCCTCCATCCACCGACCTCGCGAGCAGGGCGGCAAACGTCACCGGGTATTCATGGTCCGGCCCATCCTCATGCTGGGGCCGGGCGAGGGGCCTGATGATGCGCGGCCCCAGCGGCCCCACGTCGACGGCGCCCGCAGGAAGCCGGACGCCGCGGCCATCGCCGGGCAACGGCGCGGGCGCGCCGTTCTCGATGTCCACCAGGCCGAGGTTCTGGGTATTCCGCTCGGTCATTGGCGACTCCTCTCGTGAGTCCAACGTCAGGCGTTCCGGTCGCCGCGCAGCCGGCCTGCCCGCCCCTCCATCGAGCCTACCGGAGGGCGGCGGCCCGCGGCATCAACTGTTTGACACCGCGGCCGGCCGGCTCAGCCGTACCCCCGGGCCGCGGCCAGCGGCGCGGCGCGCGGGGGCTGGCCCGCGTCCGCGGCTGACCCGGGCGCGGGCGCGGGTGGGATCTCCGGCGCGGCCGCGCGGGCGGCGGCCAGTTCGATGCCCGCGTCGAGCGACCGCTCCCCGCCCTCCGCCCACAGGCTGGCCAGCCGCGCCTCGCCGAGCGCCGCCCGCAGGTCGGGATGGTGGCGATGGAACCGGACCACCTGCCCCGGGTGGGCCGGCAACCGCTCCCGGATGCGCGCGCTGCCCGCGATCCCGGCGAGCAGCGCGGCCCGCTCGGGGTCGCCGGGCATGGCCAGCAGGGAGGCGGTCTCGATCGCCTCGATCAGCGCGTCGCGGTCGCGGGTGGCGGCGGCGGCGGCGCATCCCGCGCTCAGGTGGTCGAGGGCGAGCGGCAGGCGGCCGGCACGGCCCTCGACGCGGGCCAGCGACAGCAGCGCGAACGCGGGGTAGGTGGTGAGCGGCAGCCGTTCGAGACGCTCCACCGCCTCCTCCAGCAACCGGCGCGCGCCTGCCAGATCGCCGAGATGCTCGTGCACCAGACCGAGGTGAACCGCGCTCTGGCTGATCTCCTCGTCGCCGCCGAGGGCGCGGGCGAGCGCCATCGCCTCCTCCAGCATCGCGCGGGCCCGGGCGGCGTCGCCCTGTTCCTCGATCCGGCCGCCGATGTTGCAGAGCAGGTCGATCTCGGAGCGCTGGTCGCCGATGGAGCGGGTGTAGGCGAGGGCCTCCTCGAGCAGGGCGACGGCGCGCGGCAGATCGCCCTGCCGGCCGTGCAGCAGCGCGAGGTTGTTGATGGCGTTGGTGATGTCGGGTTGCACGCCGAGCAGGCGCAACCGGCCGAGGGCGTCCTCGTAGGCGGCGAGCGCGGCGTCGTCGTTTCCCGACTCCCAGTGCAGGATGCCGATGGTGTGCATCGTCTCGGCGATGGCCCGCTCATCGCCGAGAGCGACGGCCGCCTCCCGCGCCCGCTCGACGTGGCTCCAGGCGCGCGGCAGGTCCAGTCGCAGGTAGGCGAGCACCGCCGCGCCATTGAGCACGGCGGACCGGGTGGCGCCGGCGCGCGCGGGCGCTTCCCCCCCGGCGGCGGCCTCGGCGGCAACCGCCGCCTCGCACAGGTGCAGTCCCTCCGCCCAGTGGCCGCGCAGGTGCCAGTAGCGCCAGATCGCGGCGGCGAGCGCGACCGCCGCCGCCGGGCGCGCCGCGATGGCCTGGGGCATCGCGGCGCGGGCGTTGTCGTGGTCGGCGTCGAGGCGGGCGAGCCAGCGGGCGCTGTCCGGGCCGCGCAGCCCGGGCACGGCCCCGGCGGCGAAGGCCGTGACGGCGGCGGCGTGCGCGGCGCGCGCGGGCGGTTCCTCCCCGGCGGCGGCGAGTTCCTCCAGCGCGAACTCGCGGATGGTGGCGAGCATCGCCCAGCGCGGCTCGGCGTCGGGTCCGGGCCGCTGCTGCAGGAAATGCTGCCGGGCGAGGCCGTCCAGGCAGCCCGGCACATCGAGGCCGAGCCCCTCGGCGACCCCCTCGGCCAGCGCGGGCGTGCATCCCCCGGCGCAGACGGCGAGCCGGCGCAGCAGCGCCCGCTCCCCCGGCTCCAGCAGGCCGTAACCCCAGGCGATGGCCCCGCGGACGGTGCGGTGGCGGTCCGGCAGATCCGGCGCGCCGCCCGCCAGCAGCGGCAGCGCCGACTCCAGCCGGGCCAGCAGGGCGGCGGGGGTAAGGGCCGCGGTGCGGGCGGCGGCGAGTTCGATGGCGAGGGGAAGCCCGTCCAGCCTGCGGCAGATGGCGGCGACATCGGCCGCGTTGGCCGGGGTGAGATCGAAGCGGCTGCGGGCGGCGGCGCGCCGGGCGAACAGGCGGACCGCGGCCCACGATTCGGCGGCGGCGGGGTCGAACGCCTCGTCCTCCGGGGGCAGCGGGAAGGGCAGGATCGCGGCCGCGCGCTCCCCCGGCAGCCCGGTCACGGCGCGGCAGGTGACGAGCGCGCGGGCGGCGGGCAGGGCATCGAGCAGGGCCCCGACGACGGCGATGCCATCCAGCAGGTGCTCGGCGTTGTCCAGGACGAGCAGGAGGGGCTGCCCCGCCCAGGGAGCGGGGCGGCCATCGAGCGGGCGGCCCGCCCAGATCGCCGGCAGATCGGCCAGGGGATCCGGCGCGGCGTCCGGCGAGACCTCGAGGGCGGCGGCGACAGTGGGCAGAATGGCGGCGGCATCGGCCAGCGGGGCGAGATCGACGAAGCGGGCGGCGGGGTCGATGGCGAGCGCGGCGGCGATGGCGAGCCGGGTCTCGCCCACCCCGCCCGGCCCATGCAGGGTAACCAGCCGGCAGGCCGGATCGGCAAACAGCGCGGCAATCGCGGCCAGCTCGCCCTCGCGGCCGAGCAGGATGTCCGGCGGGTTCGGCAGGTGCGGCGCGGCGGCGACGTCGGCGGTCATGCGGGGCCCTTCACGACAGGGGCCGCGCCCGGGCAGTTGCGCGGCGGGGTCAGTCCAGTCTCTAGCGTAGTGCATCGGGCGGGGTTGTGCATGGTTGGTGACCTGCGGACCGCCGCAGGGGGGACTGACGTACCCTAGCGGAGCGGTTGCGGTGGAATCGCGGCCCACCGTCGATCGAAGTCCGGAAGGCCGAGAGACGAGGAGAAACAGGCGATCGCGTCGGTCACGAACCGCGTGATGGCATCGAAGCTTCGCGCGGAATCTCGAGGACGAACGGCAAACGCTCCCAATCCGGGCAGCAGTTCGTGATACTCCCGCCACTGCGTCGAATCGCCATCCGTCCCGGGATACAGGACATACGCGCCCTGCGACCGCCGTATCGCGTCCCGGTATGCGTGCATCTTGAGCAAATCCGAGCGCTTGGCCGCCACCACCGGCCGGGACGGCGCGGGGTCGTCGTCCAGTTCATCCGGGCCATCCATGCCGAACAGCCCCGCGATGGATTCGACCCGGTACTTCGCGTCAAAGTGAATGTGCACGAGCCGATCCTCGATCTCCGCGGCCGTTTCATCCATGTCGGCGGGCCAAAAGCTGAACGTGAAGTCTGGCCGCATGGTCCGGGTCCACGATCCAGCCAGCGGATAGGAGGGCGATCCGTTGGGCTGTTTGCCGGAAAACACCCGGTTGTAGCTGAATCGCCCCGTCAATGGCAGCGCCGCCGCTGCAACGCGGCCGCGCACGGTAAACGCGGACCCCGCCGCCAACCGCAAATCGAACCCGCCGTCGGTGAACTCGATGAGCCCCTGATGGCGGGCAGGCGAGGGCTCCACGACTGCGTTGAAGACGTCGAGCAGGAGAAAGAACAGCCAGTACTCGTAGAGTTGGGCGATGTCCCGCTTTCCAGCCTCGAACACCTCCGCCCCACCCGACCAGGTGAGTTGCGCCGACATGCGGAACCGCACCCAGGCGCGAAGAATCTCCCGGTATCCCGCCTTGCGCTGGATCACTGGACTGCCAAGCGCCAGGCTGCCGGCGCCGCCTACGCCCGCGAACATCGGACGTTGGAGAACCTTCTCCAAGCGGCTCGCCAGGTGGTTGACGCTGCCAAAAATGCGCAGGTCCTCCGGTTGGCGGGGGTCCAGGCGCGCGGCGGTTTGCTCGAGAAACGCCCGCATGTCGGAGAGCGCGTACTTCACGAACCGGTTGGCCGGGGTGTCGAAAGTGTCCACGGAGCGATGACCCGGCAGATGTGCCGGCACGGTCGGCCACGCCGCGCCGCGCGAGCGCAACGCGCCAGCAACGGGATGAACATCCGGTAGCGCCCTGCGCCGGGGATCCCTGGCCACCGCCACAATGCCACCGCGCGATGGGCGCATTCCGCGCCGCACGTCGGCCGACTCCTCGATGGGCGCCCACCGGCGGTCGGGCATGGCGGCGATCCGCTCGATTGCGTCCGTGAACTCCTCGGTCTCCATCACGCTCCGAACGAGCGCGAATCGCTGGTGAATGGTGAGGCTGCCGCCGTCACGGGCGCTCTCTAACCGGGTGTAGGCCGGCGCCCGGATGTCGGTCACCAGGCCAAGCGCCCGGTCGGCGATATCCGACAGCATCGTCCGGTACTGCTGGTAGTAGTCGATCTTGGCAGATCGCACCTCGAGGTCAGCGCGCGCCCCGACCGTGCCATCCGGTCGCAACAGTTCAAGCGGCAGCACCCCGGTGTGCAGGCCCGGCTCGATGCGCCCACCGCCGGCATCGAGCGAACCCGGCTGGACGATCTGCGTCTCCCGAAGTCGCCACTCCGCCGGCGGCACGACCGTGAACCGGTACTCATAACTCTGGCTCTCGAACAATTGCACCGGCGCTTCGGCCCGCTCGGCCGCCGTCCGCGGGTCGAGGAGCGCCAGGCCGCCAGAAAGGCGGGGCAGGATCGCCATCCGTGCGATGATGGCCCCGCGCCGGTCGGTGAACGCGATTTCGGCCGGTTGCTGCGACGGCTTCACCTCACGCCTCGGCAAAACTGGCGAAGCCACTGTGGTCGAGGGCCCGCAACATACGATCGATCTTGCCCAGGCTTGCCGGAAACGCGGAGGCAACGCCTGCTGGCGGTGGTTCCTCTTTGATGCCCGCATAGCGGGGGGCGGCAGCCTGAACCGCCCCGGCCGCCAGGCGGTCGTGATTGAGGAGGCGCGGGGCCGGGCCATCGGACCACTCATGCGGGGATTCGCAGAGGTGCCGCAGCGACCGCAGCGGCGCGTCGAGGCTGCCGCGCGTTCCGTTCATGCGGGGCAAAATCTTTTGGTACACCTGCGCATCGATTGCGGCCATGATGGCCTGCCTCGTCGCCCCAGCCGGCCCGCCGCCGAGGAGGAGATGCGCGCCGACGAAGCGCGACGCCTCCGCGGCGGTCCGGAAGCCGAACTCATGGCCGCTGGCCTCCAGCACCCTGACCAGCAGCAGCAACTCCTGCTCGACCATAGCGCGGGCCGGATTTTCCAGCGTCAACTGCGTCGTGGCCGCATAGAGGAACGGGCCGGCGAAGTCCCTGCCCTTGCCAGCAACCGACCGAACGTCGAGCGCCGCCGGGTTGCCGAGGAAAAGCGAGAGTTGATCGGCGTGGGTGCGAAACTCGATGGTGTTGGCGCGATCCAGCACCTTCGGCGAAAACAGGTACGTCGTCTCGTCCACGTTGACGGTGCCGACGATAAACAGGTTTGGCGGCAACGCGATCTGCGACGGCACGCCGTCCCGCTCCGCGCCGGTCTCGCCGGTGTGGAGGTGGATCGGTTCCCCGGACTCCATCGCCGACAACATGTCCGAGAAGTAGCGCTCGACATGGGACATGTTCATCTCGTCGAGGATGAGGAAGTGCGGCGCCGCCGGATTGGCGGCCGCCCGCAGGATCAGGTCCAGCGAGGGGGTTCGCACGTACCGGCCATGATCCAGCGCATCGGGATAGCCGAGGATGTGCTCTGTCGTGGTCCAGTCCGCTCCCACTGGCACGACGCGGTAGGCCCGGGTAGCCGGCGCGTCCTCCGCTGGTTGGGCCATGATTTCCGCGAAAGCTGCCGCCTTCAGGTGCGTCTCGAACGAGTTGAGTTGTGCGGAAAACCGCGTTTTCTGCGCCACGAACTCGCGGATAGTTCGCGCTGGCGTCTCCCGTCCGAAGCCCTCCGAAATGATGGCTTGAGCCCATTCAGACACGAGACGCCGGGGAAGAACCACCCTCGTCGCGCCAGGACCGGGGTCATTGAGGAACTCGATGCTCATGCGATCCGCATCATGGACCAGGTAGGTCGTCCGGTCCGAGGGAATGCTTGCGCCAGCGAAGAAGGGGTCCGCTGCCGACCGTGACGGCTGCGTAATCCAGTTGGCGAACGTCTGGGCCAACCGGGTCTTGCCCGAGCCAGTCTGGCCGGTCAGGATCACGAACCGCTTCGTCATCAACGCCGCGACGAACCGGTGCAGCAACTCCGGTTCGATTACAAACCCCGCCACCCGGAAGTCCTCAACGGCTCGGTCGACAAGGCCGCGCAGGCCTGGCTGGGTCTGGTTCATGGCCGCTGGCTCCATCGCGTACCCGGGGGCGTCTCGCGCGCAGTGTAGAGATTTTGCGCCAGTTTCCGCTGCTGCTCCTCGCCTGGCCCCGCCGAGCGGGGCATTCGCTTGGTAGTCTTTGCCGGCGGTCAGCGCGGCCGTTGGTTGGTAGCCGGGAGCCATCGCCATGAACGACATCCTCGTCGCCTGTTTCGCGCACAACCGCTGGGCCAACCTGCTGCTGGCCGACGCCTGCCTCGCCGCCGATCCCGCCGTGCTTGGGGAGGGCCTGCACGGCGCCTTCGGCAGCATCCGCGAGACCATGCAGCACATCGCCATCGCCGAGGCCAGCTACGCCGCCGCCCTCGCCGGCGGCGACCCCGAGCGCTCCTCCCCAATCCGCGGCCGCGCCGCCTCCATGACCGAGATCCGGGACGAACTCGCCCGCACCGGCGACCTCCTCACCGCCGCCGCCCGCGCCGCCTCGCCCGGCGCCTCCCTCTCGGTCGACTGGGACGGCGACGGCATCCTCCGCCCCATGCCCTCGGATTTCCTGCTGGTGCAGGCCCTCGACCACGGCCGCGAGCATCGCACCCAGGTCGCCGCCATCCTCACCCGCAACGGCGTCACCCCGCCGGACATGGACGCCTGGTCCTTCTACGGCGTCTGACCGCGCCCCGCCGGCATCTCCATCACGATGCCGGGGGAGCCGCGGACGGCGCGGGCGGCGCGCCATCACCCACGCCCGCGGGCCCGGCGATGACCGCGCCGTCGGGGCCCACCCGCACCCGCTCCGGAGACGGCACGATCACCGGGCCGTCCGGCCCGCGGTCGGCGGAGAACACGACCCGCACCGTTTCGGTCGGGCAGCAGAGCGGGGTGTCCGGACCGTACCGCTCGTACACCGCGGCGATCTCGCCCCGCGCCCCGAGCGCGGCCGATTGCAGCGCGCCATCCGTGCGCGGCCAGGCCGGATGCGGCGAGAGCGACCCGGCATACGCGCCGTCCACGAAGACGAAGGCGGCGTAGGGCGAAAAGCGGCAGTTGGCGTCGAACCCCGCCGCCGCGCGCACGACCACCACCC